>JBEDDU010000001.1:0-3530 GCA_041176065.1 Verrucomicrobiota bacterium
AGCGTCGGCGCGGGGCGGCTGCGGGCGGGTGGCGTCATGGACGCGCCACTGGGTGCCGGGGATGAAAGGGGTGTCGGTGTAGCCTTCGGCGGCGACCAGGCCGCTGGCGGCCGCGAAGGAGAGCAAGGTAGCAAGTCGCATAGGGAGGTAGGGGTGCAGACAGGTTGGAGGAGCGGAGGTTCGGGGAAAAGGGTAATTGGACTGAAATAGGGCTAGGGCCAGGGCTGGAGCTTGGGCTAGGCCATCCCAACCACACTTCTAGCCCTAGCCCTGACCCTGGCCCTAGCCCTGGCCCTAACTCTACCCCTACCCCAGTTTCGGGCTATTTTCCTTCATTCTAGCCCTGTCCCTGGCCCTGGCCCTGCCCCTGCTTCGGCCAATTCCATTGCCCTCTCCCGCCTGATTGCCCAACTTACGGCCCATGTCCGCGCCCAAGGCCCGCTTCACCCTCGAATTTGAAAAGCCCCTCCGGGAGCTCGAGGACAAGATCAACTCCCTCCGCGCCTCCTCCGAGACCGCCGGGATGGACGTTTCCAAGGAAATCAAGTCCCTGGAGACCAAGATGGAGCAGACCCGCCGGGAGGTCTACGGCAACCTGAACCCCTGGCAGCGCGTCCAGCTGGCCCGCCACCCCCGCCGTCCCTACTCCCTGGACTACATCGGCATGCTCTTCGACGATTTCCAGGAACTGCACGGCGACCGCCTCTACATGGACGACGAGTCCACCGTCGGCGGCACCGCCTTCTTCGAAGGCCGTCCGGTCATGGTCATCGGCCAGCAGAAAGGCCGCGACACCAAGGAGAACCTCCGCCGCAACTTCGGCTGCCCGAATCCCGAAGGCTACCGCAAGGCCCTTCGCCTGATGAAGATGGCCCACACCTTCGGCCTCCCGATCATCACCCTCGTCGATACTCCCGGCGCCTTCCCCGGCATCGGTTCCGAAGAGCGCCACGTCGCCGAAGCCATCGCGGTCAACCTCCGCGAGATGAGCCAGTTCGCCGTGCCGATCATCACCTTCGTCATCGGCGAAGGCGGCTCCGGCGGCGCGCTCGGCATCGCCGTCTCGAACAAGGTCTACATCCTCGAGAACGCCTACTACTCCGTCATCTCGCCCGAGGGCTGCGCCGCGATCCTCTTCAAGGACCGCGCCCACGCCCCGAAGGCCGCCGAAGCCCTGCGCCTCGACGCTCCGAACCTCCTCAAGCTCGGCGTCGTCGACGGCGTCGTGAAGGAACCCCTCGGCGGCGCCCAGGAAGATCCGGCCGCCACCGGCTCCGCGATCCGCAAGACCCTCCGCGATTCGCTGGCCGACCTCTCCAAGGCTTCGCCCGAGAAACTCGTCGCGATGCGTTACGCGAAATTCCGCGCGATGGGCGTCTTCTCGGAGTAAGCCCTCGGTCCCGGCCAAAGAAAAGGGGCGCCGCAGGGCGCCCCTTTTTCATGTCCGGCCCCGGGGACACTCAGCCGCCGTTGGCCAGGACACGGATGTAACGGGTGAAGTTACGTCCATGCTGGAAGACGATGCGGCGGAAGGCGGCGGTATCGGCGAGGGTCGACTCGCCGCGCAGTTCCTGCAGGCCGCGCAGCTCCTTGGAGCCCTCGGGCGTCAGCAAGGTGAGCGAGACCTCGACGCCGCGCACGGTGTAAGGCAGGTAAGGCAACGGGGCGACCGCGACGGGGGCGCCGACGGGCAGGTTGTCAGGGTACAGACGGTTCGAGTAGACGCGGAGGCGGCCGAGGAAGAGGTCCTGCGGATGCACCGCGGCGGCCGTCGGCATGGCCACCGAAGCCGGGGCGGCCGCCGTGGCGTAACGCAACGAAGCGGTGGGGACCGTCGCGGCCGCGGTGCCCGACTTGAAGGCGACCCCGTAACCGCCGACGGCCGGGTTGGTGCCGTTGCGGGTGGTGTCGGCCGCGACCGCAAAGACGGGGCGCAGGACCGAATCCACCCGGCCCAGAGGGTCGCGCATGGTGGCCGGAGGCACGACCGTCGCGGGCAGCGAGGAACTGCACCAGAGGATCAGGTTCATCGCGACGACGTTCGAGGCGATGAAGTTCTGCTCGTCCAGGGTCCAGCAGCCGGGGGTGGCGTCGAGCAAGGTCTTGGTCTTCAGGCCGCTGGCCCCGGCGACGGGCGCGTACTCATGGACGTTGCGGGCGCCGCCGGTCCAGTAGTTCCAGGGTGAGGTCGGGACGGCGGGGGTGCCGTCCATGATGACCTTAAGCCCTTCGTTGAAGGTGTTCTCCGGATCGATGACGGTGCGGTAGACGCCGTAGACCTGCTGGATCTTCTCGCCCGGCATGTCGAAGGGCGAACGGTGGCCGAGGCGATACGCCACGGCGCAGACGTCGCCGCGGAGCTGCCGGCGGCCGGTGGCTTCCGCCGACCAGCGCGGCCGGTCCGCCGGGGTCGAGAAGAGCATGACGATCGGCTGGTCGACGCGATGGACGTTGCCGGCCGGCTGCGGAGCGCCGGCCGGGGCGCCGTTGCCGCCGGGGACGACGATCTCCATCCAGCAGCGCCCGTCGGCGCGGACGACGGCGGTCGAGAAGTCGTTCTCCATCGCGTCCAGGACGCCGCGCGCCTCGGACTGGGTGGAAAGGTCGGCGACGGCGCGGTCGTACACGCGCATGGTGTCGGCCGCGATCGTGACGACGGTGAGGACGATCACCACCATGATGGCGGTGGAGACCATGACCTCGAGGAGCGTGAAGCCGGCGCGGAGGCCGCGGAGGGTCTTGTTCATCGGCTGATGACGATGTTCTGCACGAGCAGAGGGTTGACGGAATTATCCTTGAAGACCGCGGCGTCGACGTAGTCGTGCGGGAAGAACTCGGCGACGACGGGGAGGTAGGCCAGCGGATACTGGTTCGGGTCGACGGGAAGGTCCGTGGTGCCCGGGACGAACTTCGCCGCATCAGGCTCGCCGGTGGTCGCGTTGATCTGGTAACGCTGGCCGTTCAGGAGCTTGGAGAGCGAGAGCCGCACGCGCATGGGCGTGCCGACGACGTTGCGGGCGGAGGCGCCGAGGGCGGTGAAGTTGTCGCCGTTGCGCTTGGCGGTGGCGACTTCCATCACGGAGGGGTTCGCGGACAGCGCGTAGGTCGTGCCGTTGAAATCGGCGGTGGCGGAGACGATCTTGCGCTCGTAGACATAGAGCCAGACGGCGTTGGCCGAGGAATTGTCCTTCGCCCGGCAGAGCAGCCGGTAGACGAGGTCGAAGTTCGAGGCCGGCTGCGCCGTGGGCGAGGGGTCCAGCGCCGGGGTGAAGAGCGACGACGCCTGATGCAGGTACTCGGTGTTCCCGGTGACGCCGGTGGTGTCGCCGCCCTGATGGACGATGATCGTGCGCGGGTTGTCGAGGGCCGCGACCAGGCGGGTCACGCCGGACAGGGCCCGGTTGGTCTGCATGATGTCGTCCACCTGCTGGAAGGTGGAGCCGAGGATGCCGACCAAGGAGAGGATGGCCACGCCGACGATGCCGATCGCGAGGGTCACCTCGACGAGCGAGAAGCCCGGGCGGGCGGAC
>JBEDDU010000002.1:0-3880 GCA_041176065.1 Verrucomicrobiota bacterium
CTCCCAGAACCGCGAAGCTTCCTTCTCGAACGTCACCGGCGTGCTGACCACCCGCTACACCTCCGACACCGAGGCCGTCTTCAACGCCGTCAAGCGCACCATCGACGCCATGCCCGGCACCCTCCGCACCGGCGAGACCGACGAGCGCGGCGCCAACAAGGAGCTGATCAGCGTCGTCGTCTTCGCCCGCACCATCGGCGACCTCGAGATCAAGATCACCATCGAGAAGGCCGAAGACCCCGAGACCAAGGCCGTCTTCACCCAGGTCCGCGTCAAGTACGGCGCCTTCGGCAACCTGCCGGAGTCCCAGCAGCTGGTCTCCAAGATCACCTCCAACCTGCGCTGAGCGCCGGGGCGGAACCGCCAAACGGACGCCGCCCAGCCACCCGGCTCGGCGGCGTTCATTTTTTAACCCTTCTCCACACATGGGCAACATCCACGGACACAGCTTCCGCATCACCACCTTCGGCGAAAGCCACGGCCCCGCCCTCGGCGTCGTCATCGACGGCTGCCCGCCCCGCGTGCCCTTCGACGCCGCGTTCCTGCGCAGCGAGCTCGACCGCCGCCGCCCGGGCCAGAGCGCGCTGACGACGCAGCGCAAGGAAGCCGACGCGCCGGAAGTGCTCTCCGGCGTCTCGCCCGACGGACTCACCCTCGGCTCGCCCATCGCCATCGTCATCCGCAACGGCGACCAGCGCCCGCTGGCCTACGCCGAGATGAAGGCCGCCTACCGCCCTTCGCACGCCGACTACACCTACGACGCCAAGTACGGCATCCGCGCCGTCGAAGGCGGCGGCCGTTCCTCCGCCCGCGAGACCGCCGCGCGCGTCGCCGCCGGCGCCGTCGCCAAGACCGTGCTCAAGCACGCCTGCGGCGCCCGCATCATCGCCTGGGTCGAGAGCGTCGGCGACGTCCGCATGCCCGCCGCCGCCAAGGCGCCCACGCTGAAGCAGGTCGAGGCGACGCCCACGCGCTGCCCCCACCCCGCCACCGCCGCGAAGATCGACGCGCTCATCCGCGCCGCCCGCGCCGACGGCGATTCCGTCGGCGGCGTGATCTGCTGCGTCATCGAGAACCTGCCCGCCGGCCTCGGCTCGCCGGTCTTCGACCGTTTCGAAGCCGACCTCGCGAAGGCCATGCTCTCGCTGCCCGCCACCAAGGGCTTCGAGATCGGCAGCGGCTTCGCCGGCACCGTCCTGCGCGGCAGCGCGCACAACGACGTGTTCGTCCGCAAGGGCGGGCGCATCCGCACCGCGACCAACCGCTCCGGCGGCACGCAGGGCGGCATCACCAACGGCGAGGACGTCGTCTTCCGCATCGCCTTCAAGCCCACCGCGACCGTGCTCAAGCCGCAGAAGACCGTCGGACCCGACGGCCGCGCCACCGAGCTCAACGCGAAGGGTCGCCACGATCCGTGCGTCCTCCCGCGCGCCGTGCCCATCGTCGAAGCCATGGCGGCCCTGGTCGCCGTCGATCACTGGATCCGCGACCGCGGACAGAACGCTCCCTTCGGCCGCTGCGGACGCAAGGCATGACGCCCCTCGTCATCATCCTCGGCCCCGCGGGCGCCGGCCGCGCCGACGTGACGGCCGAGCTCGTCGCCCACGCCTGGCCCGAAGGCCGCAAGGTGCGCGTCCTGCGCGAGGTCCGCGAAGGCGGCGTCGCCCCCGACGCCTGGGAGTTCCAGGACGGCCACGCGGTCGTGCCCGCGCCCGGCGACGAAGACGCCGCGATCCTCGTGACGCACGGCGCCCTCCACGTCATCGACCAGATGGAGGCGCTGCACCGCGCGCTCCGGCCGATGCAGCCCGACGCCGTCTGGCGCGTCGCCCGCATCCTCACGGTCGTCGACTGCCCGCTCGCGATGAAGCACAAGGCCGTCGAGGAATGGTACCGCCCGTGCGTGCACTTCTCCGACGCGGTCATCATCAACCGCCGCTGGGAGGTCCCCGGCCAGTGGGTCAGCAAGTTCCTCGAGCCTTACGAGAAGGAGTTCTATCCCTGCCTGTTCTTCAACCTGACGAAGGTCGGCGCCATCGGCAACCCGCCCGCGGTCATCGACGGCGAACCGCTCCGCCTGACGCACATCTTCGACGACATCGACGCGGTCGACGAGATGGAGTTCGACGAGGACAACCTGCCCGACGAACCGTTCGACCTGGTCCGTCAGGTCGACCGATATTTCGCGCGCGACGAGCTCGGCCGCCGCCGCATCCTCGTGCCGGAGATCGGCGACATCCTCCGCCAGGAGGGCCGCTGCTGAGGGTCGCCATGCGGCCGCTGATCGCCACCTACGCCTGGCTGCTGGCCCGCCTCCCCGAGGCGTTCGCCCGGCCGAACGCCGCGTTCTTCGGCGAAATCCTCTGGGCGATCCGCGGCAAGGTGATCCGCCGCAACCTCGCCCGCGCGTTCCCCGACCGCGACCTCGCCTGGGTCCGCCGCATCGGCCGCACGTCCTGCCGGCGCACGGCGGAGATGGCGCTCTTCTCGATCGTCTCCCCGATGCTCGCCGAGGCCGAGCTCCGCGACCGCATCCAGGTGGACGCGAGCGTGACGAGCCCCGACCACGGCCTGCCGCCCAAGGGCGCAGGCGCGGTGCTCTTCGTGCCCCACTTCGCGCTGATGGAGATGATGACCGTCACGACGCTCATCCGCCCCGAGCTCGCGAAGCGCGAATGGGTCGTGATCTACCGTCCGCTCGACCAGCCGGCCGCCGAGCGCTGGGTCCGCGAGAGCCGCGAACGCTTCGGGATGAAGCTCGTCTCGCGCCGCGAAGGCTTCGGCCGCCTGATGCAGGCGGTGCGCCACGGCCATGTCGCCGCGGTGCTCTTCGACCAGACGACCCAGACGGGCTCGCTCTGGCGCTTCCTCGGCCAGCCGTGCGCGGTCACCGAACTGCCCGGCATCATCGCCCAGCGCTTCAGATGCGCCGCGCGCGTCTACTGGGCCGAACGGACCGGCTTCTGGCGCTGCCGCCTCCGCATGGAGGCCTTGCAGGCCGCCGACTCCATCGGACTCACGATCGAATCCAACGCCTGGCTCGAACGCCAGCTGCGCTCCGGCGACGACGTCTGCGCGAACTGGCTCTGGGCCCATGACCGCTGGAAGCACGGCGAGGCGCCCTTCCGCCCGCTGCAAGGCTGAGCCTTACTGCTTCGCCGCGGCCGCGGGAGCTTCGCCTTCCGGCGGCTTGCGGCGCTTGGGGGCGCCGGGCTGGCCGTCCTTGGGCTCGCCGCCCTTGGCCCGCTCCTTGGCGACCTCGGGTCCGTACTTCTCGGCGAGGCGGCGGACGAATTCCATGCGCTGCTCGGGCGTGAGCGCCTGGATGCGCGCGCGCTCGGCCTTGGCTTCGTCGGAACTGAGGCGCTTGAAATGGTGCTCGAGCACGCGGGAACCGAAGCCGCCGCGTTCGCGCATCTCCTTCATGAGCTTGTGACGCTCCTCGGGCGTGGCGGATTCGTAGCGTACGAGGCTGGCCGCGAATTCGCGGCGCGACTCCGGCGACATGCGTTCGATCTTCTCGATGGCCGCGCGCATGCGCTGGAGCCGCTCCGGCGGGAGCTCGAGGATCTTGCGGATGGTCTGGATCTCCTCGACGGTCGGCTCGCCTTCGGGCGGACGCGGACCGGGCGACTGGGCGCAGACGTCGGCGCCGAGGAGGAGCAGGAAGCAGAGGACGGCGCGGACCATGGTCAGGAGCCGGCGGCGACGAAGGTTTCCACGACGGCGGGACGGTCCGCCACCGGGGCGAGCAAGGAGAGCTCGTCGGCGGCGCCGAAGAGGTCGGCGAGCTGCGCGGATTCGTCGCGGGCGACGAGCGCGAAGGTCTGGCGGTTGAGGGCTTCTTCGGAGGCGCCGGACAACGTGAGCAGGGCGACGA
>JBEDDU010000003.1:0-4975 GCA_041176065.1 Verrucomicrobiota bacterium
CGAGCCGAGGGCGACGGCTCCGATGCCTTGGACGCCGGCGCTGAGGAAGCTGCGGCGCGTCAGGCGCTCGCGCCATTCGGAGGGAGAGAGTTCGAAGTCCAGTGGGGTTCAGTCGCGGGTGACGGCGGCGTCGAGGTTGTAAAGGGCGAGGCAGGCGGCGGTGAGCGCGGCGTGTTCGGCGGCGGGGATGTCCGCGTCACGCTTGCTTTCGCCGATCGCGAGGAGGGCTTCCGCGGCCTTGGCATCGGCGGCGTAGACCTTGCGCTGGTTGGCGAGCATCTTGGCGAGAAGGGCGGGCTCCGGGCCGGCGGGCGCGCGGCCGAGCACGAGGGCGAAGGCGCGGGCGAGGCGGGCTTCGTCGGTCGGCTGTTCCTTGGTCACGCGCTGGGCGAGGACGCGCGCGGCTTCGACCCAGGTGGGGTCGTTGAGCATCGTGAGCGCGTGCAGGGGCGACGAGGTGATCGCCGTGCGCACGCGGCAGGTCTGGCGCGCGGAGCTGTCGAACATGTTCACCGGCGCGATGGTGCGACGCCAGAAGGTGTAGAGCGAACGGCGGTAGAGGTCGGCGCCCTTGGACTGCGGATAGGTGAAGTCGCGCTCCTTGGTGATCGCGAGGCTCTCCCACGGGCTGTCGGGCAGGTAAGGGTAGACCGGCACGCCGCCGATCTTGGGGTTGAGCAGGCCGCTGGAGCTGAGGGCGACGTCACGCAGGACCAGCGAAGGCAGGCGGAGGCGCGGCGCACGGGCGAGGAGCTTGTTCTCGGGATCCTTCTGCAGGTGGGCCTTGGTGACGACGCTGGACTGGCGGTACGTCTTGCTGGTCACGATCAGCTTCTGGAGGGCCTTGGTCTTCCAGCCGGATTCGCGGAATTCGACGGAGAGCCAGTCGAGCAGCTCCTGGTGCGTCGGGCGGTCGCTCTGCACGCCGAGGTCCTCGGAGGTGCGCACGATGCCGTGGCCGAAGAAGTGCTGCCACTGGCGGTTCACCTGCACGCGGGCGGTCAGCGGGTGCTCGGGACGGAAGAGCCACCGGGCCAGGCCGAGGCGGTTCTTCGGGGCGTCCTTCGGCATCGGAGGCAGGAAGCCCGGCGCGTCGAAGGTGACCTTCTCCTTCTTCGAGAGATACGCGCCTCGGTCGAGGATGTTCGTCTCGCGCGGCTGGTCGTCGGACATCACCATCACGCGCGGCAGGACGTCGCCGCGGAAGCCGTCGAGGAGCTGCTTCGCGCGGTCGATCTGCTTGAACGCGGCGATCTTCTTCCGGTCTTCGGGGAAGACGTTCTTGTTATAATGCTCGCGGAGCTTCTTCGTCTCGGCCGCGGCGCGCTTCTTGTCCGGCGCGAGCAGGGCCTCGAGTTCCTTGGGCAGCATGCCCTTGTCCTTGGTCGGCTTGGCGAGCCAGGCTTCGAAGGCCTTGGTCTGGTGCGTGAAGAAGTCCTTGTTCAGCTTGTCGAAATCAGCCTGCAGCCGGGCGAGTTCGGCGGCTTGCCCGGGCGAAGGCACGTCGACCGTCATGCCGTCGAGGCGGAAGCGGCTGCGGCCGCCGGTCTGCGTCGGACCTCCGCTCGGGGTGCCGCGTTCCTTCACGTGGTTGAAGGCGTCGAGCCATTGGTAGTAGTCCTTCTGCGTGATGGGGTCGTATTTATGGTCGTGGCACTGCGCGCAGGCGACCGTGAGTCCGAGCCAGGTGGTCGTGGTGCTTTCGACACGGTCGAAGAGCGTGTTGAAGCGCTGCTCCTCGGCGATGTTGCCGCCTTCGCCGTTGAGGATGTGGTTCCGGTTGAAGGCCGTGGCGATCTTCTGGTCGAGGCTGGCGTTCGGGAGCAGGTCGCCCGCGAGCATCTCGGTGCTGAGCTGGTCGAACGGCTTGTCGGCGTTGAGGTTCCTCACCAGCCAGTCGCGCCAGACCCACTGGAAGGTGTCGCCGTCCTGCTGGAAGCCGTTGCTGTCCGCGTAGCGGGCGGCGTCGAGCCAAGGCAGGACCATGCGCTCGCCGTAGTGGGGCGAGGCCATCAGGCGGTCGACCTGCTTCCCGTAGGCGTCCGGAGCATCGTCGGCGAGGAAGGCGGCCGTCTCTTCCGGCGTGGGCGGCAGGCCGGTGAGGTCGAGCGAGAGGCGGCGCAGCAGCGTGGCCTTGGGGGCTTCCGGCGAAAGGACCAGGCCGGCCTTGGCCAGCTTCTCGACCACGAAGGCGTCGACGGGGTTCTTCTCGCCGTTGGCGGGCAGGGCGGGGCGGACCGGCGTCACGTAAGCCCAGTGCTCCTTATATTCGGCGCCCTCGGCGATCCAGCGGCGGAGGATCTCCTTCTGGGCCGGGGTGATCGTGCGATGGGAATCCGGCGGCGGCATCACTTCGTCGGAGTCGGTCGACGAAAGCCGCTTGATCAGCTCGCTCGCCTCGGCGTCGCCCGGGACGAAGGCCTTCTTGGCCAGCGCGTCGGCGCGGACGTCGAGGCGCAGCTTGGCCTTGCGCTTGTTGCCATCGGGGCCGTGGCAGTAGAAGCAGTTCTCGGAGAGGATCGGGCGGACGTCTTCGTTGTAATCCACCTTGGCCGCCGACGGCAGGGTCAGGCCGATCAGGGCGAGGCAGGCGAAGAGGCTGGGGGTGAGCCGGGACATGGGGATATTTTAGCAGGTGAAGCCCGCCCGAGGAATGGTCGGGGTTGATGGGTAGGTTGTAGAATACGACCTTGGGGTGATTTACAGACAGGCCGTCCCTCGGCAGGTTGCAACCTGTCTCGTGCTCCTGACCCCTCGGGGCCTTGGTTTGGGGTTGCTGGAAACTCCTGCGGTGGTGTCATTCGACCCAGTGCGCCTCCTGGACCGCTATATCCTCGCCGAATGGGCCAAGGTCTTCGCCTTGGCCTTGCTGAGTTTCGTGGGCATCATGCTCCTGTCGGACGGGTATAACCGGATTCCCGAGTTCCTGGCTCTCGACGCCGGCTGGGGCACGATCATCGCCTACCTGCTGCTGGGCCTGGTACGTAACCTTTCCCTGCTCATCCCGATTTCCCTGCTGATCTCGGTGATCTTCGTCCTGGCGACCATGAACCGGAACCAGGAGATCGCCGCGGCCCGTGCCGCCGGCATCGGCATGGGTCGGCTGACCGCCCCGCTGTGGGCCGTCGGCGGCCTGCTCGCCGGCCTGCTCGCGCTGCTGAACGCCGTCCTGGTGCCCGACGCCTTGGAGGCCATGAACGCCATCCAGGAAGAAGCCCAGTTCGTCGCCCTCAAGGCCAAGGGCGGCAACGCCATCCCGCGCGGCCAGGCTTCGTCGGTCTCCTTCGAGAACTCCAAGGCCCGCCGCCTCTGGCTCATCTCCAACCTCGGTCTCAGCACCGGCCAGGCCTTCGAAGTGGTCGTCCATAACTTCGACGCCAACCAGCGCGAGGTGCGCCGCGTCTCCGCGCGCTTCGCCGAGTTCCGCAAGACCCCGCAGGGCTGGCGCTGGACTTTCCGCGAAGGCCGCGACCTCCGCTTCGATCCCGCGACCGGTTCGCTGATGGCGCAGCCGCGTTTCCAGGAACTAGCCCCCGACTTCAACGACGACCCCGAGGTGATGTTCTATTCCACCAAGGAGCCGGCCAAGCTCTCGCTCCGTGAGGTCTCCCGTTTCGTCGACCAGGCCGGCTTCAATCCCGGCGGCCCCAACGCCGCCTACGCCATGCGCTATCACGCGATCATGTCGACGCCCGTCATCTGCCTCATCGTCATCGCCGTCGCCATCCCGTTCTCGGTGACGCCCGGCCGCGTCAGCCCGATGGTGGGCGTCGCCAAGACCTTCGGACTTTTCCTCGGCTTCTACTTCCTCACTTCGTTCTGCGCCGCCTTCGGCGAGAGCGGCGCCTTGCCGCCCATGATCGCGGCCTGGATCCCGACGACGCTGGTCGCGTGTTGGGCGTTCCCGAAGCTGAAGTCCGTCAATTGATCCATGCTTAGAGCCATTCGTATCCGCCCCGGACGTCCCGTGCGCGCACTCCGGGGTCACCCCTGGGCTTTCCTCGGCGAAGTCGAGTTCGTCGGCGAGCCGCCGGTCGACGGCGACTGCGTCGAACTGACCGACCTCAAGGGCCGCTGCCTCGGCGCCGGCCTCTGGAACGGCAAGTCCCAGATCGCCTGGCGTCGCTACTCGCGCCGTCCGATCACCCTCGACGGCCCGCTGCTCGAGGAACTCGTCACGGCCGCCGTCAACCGCCGCGCCGGCAAGCCGGTCTGCCGTCTGATCTGGTCCGAAGCCGACAGCCTGCCGGGCCTCGTCGTCGACCGCTACAACGACCTCATCACGATCCAGGCGCTGACCTGCGGCGTCGACCGCCGCCTCGCCACGATCATCGACGTCCTCCAGCGCCTGCTGAAGCCGCGCGAGATCGTCCTGCGCAACGACGCCGCGACCCGTAAGCTCGAAGGCCTCCGCCAGGAGATCCGCACCGTCTCGGGCAAGCCGCTCGAGCCCGCCTGGATGGAAGTCGGCGGCGTGCAGGTGCTCATCGATCTGATGGGCGGACAGAAGACCGGCACCTACCTCGACCAGCTCGACCAGCACCAGCACGTCGCGAAGCTCGCCAAGGGCCGCCGCGTGCTCGACGCGTTCTGCAACCAGGGCGGTTTCGGTCTCGCCTGCGCCAAGGCCGGCGCCGCCAGCGTGCTCGGCCTCGACCAGTCCGAGGATGCCATCGCCGCCGCCCGCTCGGCCGCCGAACGCAACGGTCTCAGCGCTTCCTTCGAGGTCGCCAACGTCTTCGACTGGTTCACCGAACACCGCGAGGCCTCCTTCGACCTCATCGTCCTCGATCCGCCGCCCTTCGCCCGCAGCAAGGACGCCGTCGACGGCGCCCTCCGCGGTTACAAGGAACTCAACCTCCGCGCGCTCCGCCTGCTCGCCCCGGGCGGTATCCTGGCGACGTATTCCTGTTCGCATCGCGTCTCGGAAGAGATGTATCTCGAGGTCATCGAAGCCGCCGCGTCGGACGCCCGC
>JBEDDU010000004.1:0-11610 GCA_041176065.1 Verrucomicrobiota bacterium
CAGATGAGCTTCAGGGCTTCGTCGACCGACGCGTCGCGGTGCACCATCGCCATGAGCGCCTGCGTGATGCCACGCGGGTTGGGGTGCTGGATGACGTTGCGACCGTAGACGATGCCCGAGGCGCCCTGCTTGAGGAGGCCTTCGGTGCGGACGAGGATTTCCTTGTCGCTCACGCGGCCGCCGCCGCGGACGAGCACCGGGATGCCCGAAGCCGTCTCGATGACCTTGTGATACTGCGACACGTCGTCGGTCGGGTCGGCCTTGATCACGTCGGCGCCGAGTTCGACCGCCTGGCGGACCAGGTGGAGGATCTTCGTGAGGTCGCCGTCGACCATGTAGCCGCCTGCGATGGCGTTGGGCTGGAAGACGAGCGGCTCGACCATCATCGGCATGCCGTAGTAATCGGCCTGCGGCTTCAGCTTGAGGATGTTCTCGATGCACTGCGCGGTCACGTCCGGGGCGCCGGGGATCTGGAAGAGGTTCACGCAGACGCACGCGGCGTCGAGGCGGACGGCCTGGAGCATCGTCTCCTCGATCATCAGGCTGAACGCCGTGGCGGGGAGTTCCTTGCCATAGACGTTGGCCGTATCGGTGCGCAGCACGAGGGCCGGCTTCTGCTTGCCTGGGATCGACTGCAGGTGGCGGGCCTGGCCGACGGTCAGCTGGATGGCGTCGGGGCCGGCGTCGACGAGCGTGGCGACGACCTGGCGCATGTCTTCGATGCCCTGCAGGAAGCCGGGCTGGTTGAAGAAGCCGTGGTCGACGGCGACGTCGAAGCAGCGCTTGGACGAAGCGTTGAAGAGGCGGTTGAGGCGATACTGCTTCATGAGGGGAGAGGGGCGGGACTTACTTGAGTCCCATGATGTGCTTCAGGACGTAGAGCTCGAGCGCTTCGTAGTCGCGGGCGTCGCGATACTGCTGGACGAGCTTCTGGTCTACCGTGCGGACCTTCTCGACGAGCGCAAGGAACAGCTCGCGGCTGTTCTTGAGGTGGTCGGTGACCGGGCAGCCGCGCTGGGTGCGGATGGCCTTCACGTCGAGACCGATGAACTCGCCGCGGCGGCCGTAGCCGGATTCCTCGAGGACGCGCACCTGGTTGAAGGCCGCGCGGAGGTTGGCGCCGCCGAAGTTCTTGTCCTGGTCGTATTTCAGGCCGTTCTGGTCGTTGAGGTGGACGCTCGCCAGCTTGTCGTGGGCGAGGGCGAAGGCCATCTCATCGCTGGCGTCGAGGCCGGCGAGCATGGCGTGGGCGGACTCGATGAGGCCCTTGACGCGCTTGTGGTCCTTGGAGGCGTAGGAGAGGGTGAGGGCGTGGCCGATCGTGGGCACGTAGGCCTGGTCGGTCGGCTCATTCGGCTTCGGCTCGATCCAGATCTCGATGTTCTTGTCGTAGTCGAGCATCGCGTTGACCGTCTCGAGCAGGCGCTGGTAGGCCAGCTTGGCGTCCTTGGCTTCGCGGATGTAGGTGCCTTCGCGGGCAAGCCAGAGCACGATGGCCTTGGAGCCGACGGCGTTGGCGATGTCGATGCACTTCTTGGTGCGATCCCAGGCGTAGGCGCGGTCGGAGGCGCTGTTGGAGGTGTAGGCGCCGTCGACGGTCTGGTCGGCGAACCACAGACGCGGGGCGACGAACTCCGGAGTCAGGCCCTGGTTGGCGAGCATCGCCTTCACTTCGGTGGCCTTCTTCTGGATCTGGTCCGGCGAGAGACCGTCCATGCCCGGGACGACGTCGTCGTCATGGAACTGCACGCCCTCGAAGCCGAGGGGGCGGTAGAGGGCGAACTTCTCCTCGTGGGGGAAGGCCTTGCGGACGTCGCCGCCGAAGGGGTCGCCACCTTCGCTGATGTTCCAAGGGCCGAAAGAGAATCGATACGTGACGGGGGTGCTCATGGGTAGAGGTTCATTCTATCACCCGGTAGGGGAATCGCTACGCTGGGTGTCTCCCTTGATGGCACTATTATCTCAATAACCCCCTTGCATGAGGGGGTCTTTCTGATACGAATAACCCTATGAAAGCCATCCGCGAGAAGGTCGAGCTGCCCGAGGGGCACTCCTTTCGCGTGTTACGTTGGTCGAAGTCTTTGCGGGAGGTCGAATGTCTGCTCGGTCCCGGCCGGACTCAGCCTGTCCAAGGCGAGGGTGATCACTGGCACTTCCATAAGGAGGTCGAGCTGACCCTGTTCACGGGCGGGGAGGGGACTCGCTTCGTCGGCGATGCCATCGGCGCGTTCGCGGCCGGCGACCTGGTGCTGCTGGGCGAACGTCTCCCCCATCACTGGCATACAGCCGGTGCTTCGAGCGGCCTTTCGATCCAATGGCATTTTCCGGAGAGTCATCCGGTCTGGGCGTTTCCCGAGAACCTCGAACTCCGCGAACTCTTCAGGCGGGCGGAGCGTGGCCTGCATATCCGTGGTCGCACGGCTGTCGCCATCGCGGCGCTCATGCAGGACGTCGCCCGGAGCAAGGGCGCGGGCCAGCTCGCCACGCTGTTGCGCCTGCTCGCCGAAGTCGCCGACGCGCCGGAGTCCGACCTCTTGCTGCTGTCGTCCCGCAGTTTCACGCTCAGCGCCGAGTCGCATTACCAGAAGGCCATCTCGAAGTCCGTCCAGCACCTGGTGGCCAATTTCCGGGATGAGATCCGGCTGGAAGACCTGCTCCGCATCTCCGGATTGAGCCGGCCGACCTTCGCCCGCCAGTTCAAGCAGCACTCCGGCCATAGTTTCAGCGCGTTCGTCAACGAGCTGCGCCTCCAGGCTGCCCGCCGAGAGCTGCGCGACGGTGAGCGAAGCGTCCTGGACATCGCCTTGGCCTGCGGGTTCCGCCAGGTGACCTTCTTCAATCGCCTGTTCAAGCGTGAGATGGGGTGTACTCCGGTGGAGTATCGCAGGAAGCAGAGGAGGAAGGGCGGGAAGCGTTGAGGGCTGAGTTGAGGACTGAATGGAGGGCTGAATGGAGCGGGAAGACGGATGGCTGGGTCGATGACAGAGGGCTGAATCGATGACAGAGGGTAGGTACATCATTCAAAGAGAAACCGGAGACCGGGATGTTGCCTGCGGGCATGATTTTTGGTGGTGACGGGTGACGGCCACGGAAGTCGGCCTTTCGGTAGTCAGCTGTTCGGCCTTCAGCCGCCGGAAGCCGGGTGCCGGCCCCATCCAGCCCCCGTGCCATCCGGTCCTCCTGTCCTCGAATTATGCCCCGGCCAACTATCCGGTTTCCGGTCTCCCTTTGATTGGTGCTTCTCTCTGGTCCACCGAGCCTCTGAGCCTCCGGGCCTCTCGTTAGGCCCCCCTCTGGCCAACTGGCCAACCGTTCAACTGCTCAACTCCCCAGATAGGCAAAATCCGACATCGGCTTCGCTTATTAAGATATGGGCAAGCTAGTATCTTTGCCCAATACTTTCCCCAACCCCATGAAACTCCCCGCGCTCCTCCTGCTGGCCGCTGCTTCCGCTTCCTTCGCCGCCGATCCGGCGCTCACGATCTACAACGGCGGTTACGCCGTGGTCCGTGAGACCCTGCCGATCGACCTCAAGTCCGGCGTCAACCAGGTCTCCTTCGCCGGCGCCACTGCGCAGGTCGAAGCGGACTCCGTCATCCTCCGCGACATCGCTGGCAAGGCCGAGTTCCAGATCCTCGAGCAGTCCTACCGCAACGATCCGGTCTCGCAGGCGATGCTGATGTCGCTTTTCGAAGGCAAGACCCTCGAGTTCAACCGCCGCGAAGCCAACAAGCCGGACCGCGTCGTCGTCGGCAAGGTCGTGCGCAGCGGTTTTGTCCCGGGCGGCAGTTTCGTCGAGCCCATCATCGAAGTGGACGGCAAGCTGCAGTTTTCCCTGCCCGGCGAGCCCGTCTTCCCTTCGCTCGGCACGGACAACGTCCTCAAGCCCACCCTTAACTGGAAGCTCAACTCCGCGTCGTCGGGCAAGATCGACGCCGAGGTCGCCTACCTCAGCCGTGGTTTCACCTGGGAAGCCAGCTACAACCTCGTCGCGGAGGAGAAGAGCGACGTCTTGGACGTCGTGGGCTGGATCACCATGAACAACCACAGCGGCATGATTTTTCCTGAGGCGAAGATCAAGCTGATGGCCGGCGACGTGAACCGCGTCGTCGAAACCTACGCTCGTGGCATGGGGGGTGCCATGCCCATGGCTGCGGCGGCCAAGATGGCTGACGCCGTCGTCACGGAGAAATCCTTCGATGAGTTCCACCTCTACACGCTCGGCAATCCCGTGACCTTGCGGGACAAGGAGACCAAGCAGGTCGAGTTCGTCCGCGCCACGGGCGTGAAGGCCGAAAGGATCTACGTCTTCGAAGGCTCCCAGCAGTATAATCGCCGGGGCATGCCGGCCGCCGGCAAGGTCCAGGTCTACCGCGAGTTCAAGAACTCCGAGGCCAACAAGCTCGGCATCGCGCTCCCGAAGGGCAAGGTGCGCTTCTATTCCCAGGACGGCGACCGCCAGCTCGAGTTCGTCGGCGAGAACCAGATCGACCACACGCCGAAGAACGAGACCATCCGCGTCCTCGTCGGCAACAGCTTCGACCTCGTCGGCGAGCGTGTCATGAAGAGCAGCCGCGAGGACGGCTCTAACCGCGTCGCCACCCAGTCCTTCGAGGTCAAGGTGCGTAACCGCAAGAAGGAGCCGGTCGAGATCCGGGTCGTCGAGCACGCCAGCCGCGGCGGCGAATGGACCCTTACGGCCCAGAGCCAGGAACATAAGAAGACGGACGCCCACACCTTCGAATTCCGCGTCCCGCTCCAGCCGGACGAAGAAAAGACCGTCACCTATACGATTCGGTATACGTGGTAATGGCGGTTGGCGGTTAGCGGTAGGCGGTTGGGTAGAGACAGTAGCTCAAAGGGAGACCGGAAACCGGGAGGGATGCTGCGGTCATAGGTAGGGACGGCTCTCCGAGCCGTCCGCTTGAATGGTTAGACGGCGGGCTCGGAGAGCCCGCCCTACCATTTGCTAACCGCCAACCGCTAACCGCTAAAACCTACCTGGGGATAGCCATCACCTGACCCTGCGCGCGGAGCATCTCGGTGAGCTGGCCGAGATTGATGCGTTGCACAGGGCTGTTGCTGTCGACGGCGAGTGAGGCGGCGTTGGCGCAAGCCTGTCCGGCGGCCATGAAGGTGAACTCGATGCGATAGGCGCCATAGGCCACGTAGCTCGATGAAGGGCAGGTGGGCGTGAGGAGGTTCGTGCACTCCTTGGTCTTGGGGACGAGGGCGCGATAGGGGACTCCGCAGGGGATCCAGTTCGGATTGGGGGAGTTGTCGAAGACGGCGCCTTCCATCCAGACGCGGCCATCCTTGACGATGCAGCGGGCGTGATGGAAGTCGGGCGGCCACCAGATCAATCCGACGGAGTCGACGACGGGTGTCGGGTTGTTTCGGCGCAGATGCGCTTCGGTGAGGACGAAGTCTCCGACGAGACGACGGCCGTTGCGGACGTAGAAGGCGCGGGGCCAGCCGCCGTTGTCGGTGAACTCGTCCTTGGTCAGTCCCCACGCACCCCAAGCTTTGCGGGTCGCCTCCGGGACGGACGGGTCATTGGCAAGATACCAGTAGAGGCCTTGGATGTGGTTACGGGACAAGCGGATCATCTCGGCCCGTTCCGCATAGCTGGCCGTCGGGTAGCGGTGATTGGAGCCTGTGAAGTTGCCCGCAAGCGAGTGCCAGGAGCCCGGGTCAGTCTTGCCGTTAGGTATGCTGGCGCCCGGGGCTTCGATTTTGCCGCCGGCTGCAAGGTAGCGGCGTTGCAGTTCGTAATGGGCCGGGTCGAAATCTGCCGGCTTTTCGATGGGGGTGCGGTCCGCGGCGCGGGTCAGGCAAAGTCGGAAACAGTAGCCTTGGATGCCTTCATCGGGGTCGCCGTTCTTGCCCGCTGGAGCAGGCTGGACGCCGTAGATGAGTCCGCTCGAGGGGTCGCCCGGACGGACGTAGGGGTCGATGGCCTTGTCGAGCTGCTTGTGCTTGCTGTCGAGCTGCAGGCCGTTGGTCGTCTCGCGATATTTCGCATTGCCCTCGCGGCCGACCGCGAAGCTCAGCCCGGCGAAGGCCAGCAGGTCGCCTTCGTAGGTCGCATCGATGAAGACCTTCCCCTGGATGACGGCGCCGTTCTCGCAGGTGATGGCGGTGATCTTCAGCTTCTCCATCGTCACGCCACCGGTCTCCTTCAGGCGATGGCCGCGGAGCACCGTGACGCGGGCTTCCTTGACCCAGTCGTCGTAGACCTGCTCGGCGACATGGGACTCGAAGCGCCAGAGTCCCGTGTTCTTGGTGCCGTTGGCCGCGATCGCATCGAAGGCGCCGTTGCGGTTATACTTCAGGCTGATGCGTCGGTAGAATTCGCGGGCGAGTCCTCCGACCGCCGGACTGTTGCGGATCTCCCTCTGGTTGTCGATGTCCGTGCCGCCCAGGCCTTCGACGGCCATGCCCCCGATGTGCTGACCGGCTTCGACGAGGATGACCTTCTTGCCCAGCGTGGCGGCTTGGATGCCGGCGATGACCCCGGCGCTCGTGCCACCATAGATGACGATATCAGCCTGATGGGTCTGGGCGGAGGCCAGCGAAGCCAGCAATAGGGGAAGGGATGCGAGGAAGCGCATGAATCGAGGACACGAAATATGGAGGACCGGAGGGCCGGAGGCGAGGGTTTGCTGTTTGGGTAGGGTCGGGACCGCGTCACGACCTAGTTGTTTCGAGGTAGGGACAGCACCACGTGCTGTCCTGAGGGTTCGCCGAATGGCGAACCGGGGTAGGGGCGAGGCTACGCCGCGCCCGGTCACGACGTAGTCGTGCCCCTACCTTCGGCCACCATGCGGCGGCCGATGACGCCAGGACAGCACGTGGTGCTGTCCCTATCTCTTGAACTCCGGTAACAACTCCGGGGTCGCGCCGGCCTTCGTGCAGACGAAGGCGGCGACATCGACGGCGCGTTGATGGACGCGGGACAGGTCTTCGCCTCGGAGCAGTCCGATGGCCAGGGCGGCGGTGAAGGAATCGCCCGCGCCCACGGTGTCCACGACGGCTACCTTCGGGGCTTTCTTCTCATCGTAGGCTCCCTTGTGCCAGATCAGCGAGCCGGCCGATCCGCGGGTCAGGGCGATGGTGTGGAGATCGAAGCGCTGGGCGACGGAGAGGACGAAGGCTTTCTCGTCCGTGGGCAGGCCCAGCAGTTCGGCCACCACGGGTACTTCGTCGTTGTTCAGCTTGAAGACATTGGCGAAGCCCAGGGAGGACTCGATGATCTCGCGAGAGAAGAAATTCTGGCGGAGGTTGACGTCGAAGATGCGCAGGCAGATCGGCGAGGTGTTCTCGAGGAACTCACGGACGGTGCGTCGGCTTGTCGGGGCGCGTTGGGCCAGGGTGCCGAAGCAGACCGCCTTGCATTTGCGGGCCAGCAGGGCGAGCGACTCGTTCCAAGCGATGTGATCCCAGGCCGGGTCGGCGGCGAAGACGTAGCTCGCCTGCTTGGCGGCATCGAGGGTCACCGTGACCGTGCCGGTCGGGTGGTCATTGCGCTGGAGCAGGAGGGTGTGGACGTGCTTGTTCGAAAGGGAGGCCAGGGCGTCGTCGCCCAGCTGGTCCCGGCCGACCGCGCTCACGACCCAGGCGTCTCCGCCGAGTCCGGCGGCGTGACAGGCGAAGTTGGCAGGGGCGCCGCCGAAATGGGCCGCCTCCGGAAAGACGTCCCACAGCACCTCGCCGAGGCCGACGATGTTAGGACGCACGATTTCCGGATTCATGTCAGTCAGTGAATGGTCCGCCGCCGACTTTGGCGAGCGCTTCGCGTACTTTCTGTCCGTTGAGCGCACCGGGTTCGGTCTTCGTGGCTACCCCGAGGGCGGCGGCGACGCCGGCGGCTTCCCCCAAGGCCATGGCGGTGACGGTGACGCGAGTCGAGGCATGGGCGCCACGGGTCGCGCTATGGCAACGTCCGGCGACGAGCAGGTTCGTCAATTTCTGAGGAAGAAGGGAGCGGTAAGGGATGTCGTAGGGCTCCGGCTGGACCTTGCGGGGGTCGAAGTCGTTGGCCCCTCCGGTGGTGGTCTTGTTCGGATGGATGTCCAGATACCAGCAGCCCGTCGCGACGGCGTCGTCGAAGCGACGTCCTTTCATCAGGTCGTCTTCGCTGAGGACATGTTGGCCGATGATGCGGCGTGACTCCCGGACGCCGATCCAAGGGTAGGCTTCGATGAAATAGGCCTCTTTGAAATTGGGCACGTGCTGTTTCCATGCCTGGAACATCGCATGGGCGTCGGCCCGGCCTTGCATCTCGGCGCGAGACAGGTCGGCGGCGTCGGTCGGATTGGCGGGAACCCGGATGCCGTGGATGTAGACTTCATCCTTCGCGAACATGAACATCACGCCTGGTCCGTAGTAATACGGCAGTTCGCCGGCCGACTGGGCCAGTTTGAGGGCTTCGCGGCAGAGCTTGGTGAGGTCGGGCGTACGTTCGACGTTGCCGATGCGGAAGTGGAGGGTCAGCGGCTGGACCTCGCTGTTCTGTTCGTACGGCGCGCCCGCCCATGCGGCCACGTCGGCGTCTCCGGAGCAATCGATGACCACCTTGGGCTTCACCGTCACGAGGCCGTCCTTGTTCGCCAGGGTCACTTCGGCGATCCGTCCGTCGGAGGCGGTCGCATCACAGACGAACGTATTGAACAGCACCTCGAGCCGTCCGTGTTGTTCCTTGAAGAGGCGGTCGAGCAGCAGCTTGAATTCGAAGGTGTTAGGGATGGTCGGATTGTGCTTGGAGACCATCTGGACGTCCGGGGCGCAGACGCCGGATTTGGCCAGCAGTTCGAGGGCGATGCCGCGGACCACCACGCGCTTGGTCGTGATGTGAGCGATGCCGTCGAAGTAGGGCAGACCGACGCTCGTCACGATGCCGCCGGCGAAAGGGGCTTTCTCGACCAGGAGCGTCTTCGCTCCGGCGCGGGACGCCGCCAGGGCGGCGGCGCTGCCGGCGCAACCTCCGCCCACGACGAGGACATCGGTGGACAGGACTTTTCGCTCGGCCTTACGGCTGGCTGCCGCCGATACGCCCAGCGGCAAGGCCGAGGCGAGCAGGGCTGACTTCAGGAAGTTGCGGCGGTCGGTCATGGCTCAGCCCCAGTATTGGGTGGTCTTGCGTTTGAGGAACTCTGCGCTGCGACGGAGCTGTTCGATGCCGTCGACGCCGTCTTCGATGCTGATCCAGCCGTCGAAGCCGACGCGCTTCAGTTCGGTAAAGATGGCGTCGTAGTCGTTGAGGCCCTTGCCGATCTCGCCGTGGCGGAGGCGCTTGGCGTAACCGGCGGCGCCGCCTTCTTCCTTCCGGAGGTCCTCCAGGGTGCCCTCGATGAGGTAACGGTCCGAGGCATGCATGGTCACGACGCGCTTGGAGACGCGCTTGAGCAGGGCGATGGGGTCGTCGCCGGCGATGTAGGCGTTGCTGGGGTCGTAGTTCACGCCGAAGCCGTCGGAGGGAAGGGCTTCCACCAGGGCGCAGAAGACGTCCATCTTCTGGGCGAACTCGGGGTAGAGCCAGAAGTCATCCTTGTAGTGGTTCTCGAGGATGAGCGTCACGCAGCGCTCCTTGGCGTAAGGGATGCAGGCTTTGATGCTATCGGCCGCGAGGCGCACGCCTTCGGCGTCGGAGAGCTCAGGGCGGCGCTGGCCGCTGAGGACGCGGCAGTAGGAGCCGCCGAGCGCATGGGTCATGTCGATCCAGCGCTTCTGCTTGGCGATCTCGGCGTCGCGGAAGGCCTTGTCCGGATGCGTGAAGTCAGGCGAGCAGCACAGCATCGGGATGGACATCCCGAGGTCGGAGACCTGACGGCGGAAGAGCGGCCAGTTGGACTCGTCGGCCATCTCGAGGAAGCCGGCGTAGAATTCCAGGCCTTGGACATCAAGGGTGGCGGCGAGCTTGAACCACTCGGAGAGCTTCATCGTGCCGTCCTTGCAGAGGGCATGCATGTAGGCCTTCGGGAAGGCGGCGATCTTCGGCATGGTCAGGCTTTCTGTCCCGGCAGGGTTTCCGGATCCTTCGGCGGGTTGCGTCCGATGAAGGGGTGCTGTTCTAGTTCGACGACCGAGCCGCTGATCGGGCCGGCTTCGTCGGCGAGCCAGTAGATGGACGCCGCGGCGATCTCGTCGGGCGTGATCAGGCGTCCCGAGGGCGCGTAGACACGGGGCAGGTCGGCATACCAGTCGTCTTTGAGGCCATGCTCCTTCTTGCGCTTGGATTCGTTCTCCGTGAGCACCCAGCCCGGGTTGATCTGGTTGACGCGCACGCCGTTGAGGCGGTGGAGGGTGTCGCCGAGATTACGGGTCAGGGTCGTGAGGGCGCCCTTCGAGACGCTATACGGGAGGAGGTTCGGTTCGCCGGAGTAGGCGTTGACGCTGCCGATATTGAGGACCGCGCCGCGGGCCTTGGACAGGTGGGGCAGGGCGGCCTGGATGAGCAGGAACGGGATGACCGTGTTAACCGCCAGCATCTTGTGGAAGAAGGCCGCATCGGTGGTCTGGATGTTCCCTTGGGCGATGATCGCCGCGTTGTTCACCACGCCGTCGAGCTTGCCGTAGGTCTTCACCGCGAGGTCGACCAGGCGCTGCGGGCAGCCCGGGGACATCAGGTCTTCGATGTGGACGACGCCGTTGGCCGCGCCGATCTCAGCGAGAGTCTCGGCGGCGAGGTCTTTCTCGAGTCCGTGGATGATGACTTTGGCGCCTTCGCGCACGCAGCGCTTGGCGATGGCCTTGCCGATGCCGGTCGTGCTCCCCGTGACGATGATGACCTTGTCTTGCAGGCGCATGGTCAGACGGGCTTGAGGACGGACTTCACGACTTCGCCCTTGTGCATCTTCTCGAAGGCCGTGTGCCAATCGGTGATGGGCCAGACGCCGCCGATGATCGGACGGACGTCGAACTGGCCGCTGGCGAGGAGGGCGATGACGCGCTCCCAGATCGGCCAGTTGTGGCTGAAGCTGCCCTGCAGGGTGATGTTCTTCTGCACGAGCGGGTCGAGGTTGAAGCCGAGCGGCTGAGGTCCCCAGCCGACCTTGCTGATCCAGCCGGCGGGGCGGACGATATCGAGGGCGATCTTGAGCGTCGCGGAGGCGCCGGCGGCGTCGATCACGCCCTCGCAGCCGAGGCCGTCGCGCTGCTGGGCCCAGGGTTTGGCGTCGCCGATGATGACTTCGCAGCCATACTGCTTGGCGATGGCGAGGCGATGGGCGTCCTGCGGGAGGCCGACGATGGCGACCTGGGCGCCGCACTGCCTGGCCATCGCGGCGCAGAGGATGCCGATCGTGCCGGGTCCGAGGACGACCACGCGGTCGCCGGGTTCGATACGGGCGTTCTTCACCACGGCGTTATAGGCGACACAGCAAGGTTCGGTCAGGCAGGCCTGTTCGAAGGGCAGGGCGTCGGGCACGGCGTGCAGGATGCGCTGCGGCACGCGGACATACTTGGTCATCGCGCCGTTGACGCCGTAGCCGAAGCCTTTGCGGGTCGGGTCGAGGTTGTAGAGCCCGCGACGGGTCATGGGGTTGTTCTGCGAGATGATCGCGGCCGTCTCGCTTACCACGCGGTCGCCTTCCTTCCAGCCTTCGACCT
>JBEDDU010000005.1:0-3297 GCA_041176065.1 Verrucomicrobiota bacterium
ACGAATTCGCCAAGGTCCGCCGCCAGTCCGTGGTGGGCATGGTCAACGGCCAGAAGAACATCCATGGCCTGACGAGCCGGGTCGCCCATGCGGCCGCGATCGGCTTCGACGTCGCCTGGCCGCAGCGCGGGGTCGAGCACCTCGCCCGTCTCACCGCCGAAGACCTGACTCGCGAGGCCCGTAAATGGCTGCGACCTGACAACGTCACCTTCGGCACGATGCGTTCCGCCAAGGTCCACGCCGCCGCGAACGGGCCCGCCGCCGTGGCCACGCCTGATCGTTTCGAGACCCTAACGTTGGACAATGGCGTGCGCGTGGTCCTGCAGCACGATGAGACGATTCCCAAGGCCGGCCTGGGCGTGTTCCTCGCCGCCGGCGTCGCTTACGAGGACGAAGCCAAGCGTGGCACCACCGGACTGCTCGGCACGCTTTTCGCCCGCGATACCGCCGGCCGCAGCAAGGAAGAAGTCGCCCAGCTCGTCGACGGCCTCGGCGCGACCTTCGCGGACCATGGTTCGCTGGTCTCGTGCGGCCTCTGGGGGGAAGCGTTGAGTTCCGACTTCGGACAGCTCGCCGAATTGGTGGCGGACGGCGTGCTGGCCCCGAAGATCCTGCCCGAGACCTTCGAGACCGAGCGCGCCGCGCTGATCAGCGCCTGCCGCGAAGCCGAGGACGACATCGTCGAGAAGGCGCGCCTCCGCCTGCAGCGTCAGTATTTCGGGACCCATCCCCTTGCCGTCGACGCCTGCGGCACGCCCGAGACCTTGGCCCGCATCACGCCCGAAGACCTGTCCGCCTTGCATCGTTCGTTGGTCGCGGCGGATAACGTCGTTGTCGGCGTCAGCGGAGCCTTCGATCGCGCCGCGGTCATGGAATTCATCACGCGTCGTTTCGGTTCCCTGCCGAAAGCGCCTTTCTCCCGCAAGGTCCTGCCGTTGCACAAGCCTTCGCCGGCCGCCCGGCTGCAGGAGCACGCCACGGGCGAGCAGGCCGTCGTCGCGCTGGCTTTCCCGCATTGCGGCTTCGCGCCCGACGAGGTCGTCGCGGCGAACGTCACCGAGGAGCTCCTGAGCGGCATGGCCAGCGGCCTGTTCCGCCGGGTGCGCGAGGAGAAGGGCATGGCTTACTTCGTCGGCGCCACCCGCGTCGAGGTCGTCGATCAGGGCATGTTCTACCTCTATGCCGGCACCGCGCCCGCTTCCGCCCAGGATGTCGTCAAGGAGATGCGTCTCGAACTGGATCGTCTCCGGGCGGGTAAGTTCGTCAAGGAGGAGGTCGCGGACGCCAAGCGCCGCATGCGCGTCTCGCGCCGTCAAGGCCGCCAGTCCGCCGGCGCCCGCATGCAGGGCGCGCTCGTCCGCGAGGTCGCCGGTCTCGGCGCCAACTTCGACGCCGAGTGGGAACGCCGCATGGCGCTGACCGACGAAGCCGCCGTGCAGGCCTTCGCCCGGCGTTTCCTCGACCCTAGGTTCGAGCAGGAGCTGGTCGTCCTGCCGAAGGCTTGATCAGGCTTCCTCGAAGTGCCGCTTCGCCCACCAGGCTGAAAGGACGCCCGGGATGGCGAGGCTGAGCGCGAAGAGGAAGTAATGGGCGTAGCCGAGACGCTCGGCCAGCGCGCCCGCCCAGAAGCCGGGCAGGTAGTTGGCCAGCAGCGCGAAGGTCGAGAGCGCGGCGTACCGGACCGCGGCGCCCGGGCCGGCGGCCAGCTTCATCATCGCGAGGATCAGCGCGCAGAGGCCGGCGCCGTAGGCCACGTATTCGACGATGAAGACGCCGCCGATGATCCGGAGGTCATGCGTGCCGTCGTAAGCGAGCCACGCGAAGGCGGCCAACGGCAGGTGCATGATGACGCCCAGCGGGAGCAGCGAACGTCCGAGTCCCAGACGGGCGACCACGAGCGAGCCGATGACCCCGCCGAGCGCCAGGCCGCCGACGGCGGAAAGCATGCGGAGGAAGGCGTAGGTCTCGTTGTCGAGACCGAGGCCGCCTTGGGTGGCGGATTTCGAGAAGAGGGGGATGATGCGCGCCATGTGCACCTCGCTGGCCCGGTAGAAGAGGATCAGGCCGAGGACGGCGAGCAGGCGCGGGTCGCCGAACAGCGAGCGCAGGCCGTCGGACATCTCACGGAAGCGTTCCTTGACGGTGCGTCGTTCGGCGGAGGCGGACGGCTCCGCCGCGAGGCCCCAGGCGTTCGCGCCAAGGGTGATCAGGGCGAGCAGCGCGGCGGCGAGCATCGCCCAGGACCAGGCATCCGCGGTCTGCGGGCCTTCGGCCATGATGCGTCCGACGAGCCAGATGAGGCCCGGGCCGGCGAGCACGGCGCCGACCTTGGTGGCCACGTTGAGGATGCCGGCGTGCGTGGCGCGCGTCTTGTCGTCGAGCGCGGCGACGAAATAACCGTCGAGGGCGAAGTCGTGGACGGCGGCCAGGAGCGAAAGGAAGACGAGGCAGCCGATGATGCCGTTCGTCGCGGCCTGGTCGCCGCCGAGGAAGGAGGCGAGCAGGGCGAGGACGGCGGCGATGCCGAGTTCCGCGGCCAGGATGAAGCGTCGCGGGTTGAAGCCTCCGACCAGGGGGGACAGCAGGATCTTGAAGCCGACGATCATCCCGAAGGTCGCGACGATCTGGGTGTTCCGGGCGTCAGGGTAGCCGAGGTCCTTGAGCGCGACGGGCAGGGCCTCCTCGCGCACGGCCGCAGGGATGGCTTGGAAGACGTAGGCCGCGAAGACCCAGAGCCAGGCGCGCCGGGGAATCTTCGCGGCCTCGTACATCGCTTAGGCGCCTTCGCCGAGCTGGGCGCGGCCGAAGTGGTCGACGGAGCGCAGCAGGCCGTCGACGAATTTCGTGACGGTGATGTTGAGTCCGAGGAGTTCGGTGTCGGTCAAGTCGAGCATCTCGCCCGGCTTGAAGGTGCGGGTCGTGTCGCTGAGGCGGGCGACCGTCTTGGGCTTGGCGAGTTCGCCGGCGCCGTGGAGCGTGACGCCGGGAGGCGGGGTCGGGGCCGCAGCGTCTTCGGCGGAAGATTCGGCCGGGACCTCGACGTCCTTCATCGCCTTGAATTCAAGGGTGAGGGAGCCGTCCGGCGTGATGTCGTCGTTGGTGACCAGGCCGCCGCGGGCGAGCACGCGCAGGGCGGCGGCGAGGCTGAAGATGCCGTCTTCGAGTTCGCAGACGATGCCGAACTCTTCCTCGAGCGCCGTGAAGCGCGACTGGAGGTTCATCTTCAGGAAAGCCTGGTGCTTCTCGCTGATGATCTTCTCGACGAGCGGGTCGCGGCGCGGATTCTTGCCCTGCTCG
>JBEDDU010000006.1:0-2745 GCA_041176065.1 Verrucomicrobiota bacterium
CCATGCCGGCCACCCGCGCCGAGCTGAAGTCCTGCGCTCCCCGCACCCACCGCATCAAGATCCCGGCGGACAAGATCGGCGCCCTCATCGGCCCGGGCGGCAAGAACATCAAGCGCATCACGGAATACACCGGCTGCCAGCTCGACATCGACCAAGACGACTCCGGCTGGGTCACGATCTTCGCGACCGACGGCGAATCCCTCGCCCGCGCGGTCAACGAGGTCAACCTCCTCTCGGCGCAGATCGAGATCAACAAGACCTACAAGGGCATCATCCGCTCCGTGAAGGAATTCGGCGCCTTCGTCGAATGCCTCCCCGGCCAGGAAGGCCTCGTGCACGTCTCCGAGCTCGCCGACCACCGCGTCGAGCGCGTCGAGGACCTCTGCAAGCTCGGCGACGAGATCATCGTCAAGTGCGTCGGCATCGACGACAAGGGCCGCGTGCGCCTCTCGCGCCGCGCCGCCATCGCCGAGAAGGAAGGTCGCGAATACACCCCGGCCCCGAAGCCGATGGACCGCCCCCGTGGCGACCGTCCGGACCGCGGCGAGCGCCGTCCCTTCCGCGAACGCGGCGGTGACAGCGAAGGCGGCCAGGGCTGACCCCGGCTGACTTCACCGACAAGGCCCCGGCTCACGCCGGGGCCTTTTTCGTGCCCGCTTGCTCAGGCCTTGCGCATGCGCCAGGTCACATGCGCGAGCGTGAGGATGGCGCTCGTCGGCATCATCAGCGTGGCCAGCAGCGGGGACATGGCGCCGGCGGCGGAAAGGCCGATGGCGACGAGGTTGTAGACGACGGTGAAGGCGAATACTTCGGTCAGCACGCGCCGGCGGTGGCGCGCCATGGCGAACAGCCGTCCGAGCCCGCGGAGGTCCCGGCCGAGGAGATAGAAGTCGGCTTTCTGTTCCAGGAGGCCGAGGTCCACGATCGGCGTGCCGCGCAGCGTGGCCTCGGAGACGGCCAGGGCGTCGTTGGCGCCGTCGCCGAGCATGAGCGTCGCGGCGCCGTCGTGGCGTCGGATCCATGCGGCCTTCTCCTCGGGGGAGAGGCCGCCCAGCCCGCCGGCTTCAGGCAGGCCCAGCTGGCGCAGCAGCGCGGCGACCTTCTCCGGCCGGTCGCCCGAGAGGATGAAGACGCCCACGCCGTCCGCGCGCAGGCCGTCGATGACTTCCCTCGCGTAGGGCCTGGCCTGCTCGGCGAAGAGGAAGAGCGCGAGCCGCGAGCCGTCCCGGCAGAACTCGGCGGACGACATCCCCGCCGGGGCCGGGGCGCCGCCTTGCCAGCCGGGCTTGCCGAGCGTCCAGACGACGCCTGACGTGTCGGTGAGCATCACGCCGGCGCCCGGCACGTTCCGCAGGGTCCCGGCGAGCGGCGCCGGATCCTCCTTTGGGGCGAGGGCTTCGCGCAGGCTGCGCCCGAAGGGATGAAGGTTGCCGTCGACGAGCGCGAACAGGGCGCGGCGGGCGTCGGCGGGCAGGGCGGATAGCTGCTCAGGATTGGCGAGACGCGGGCTTTCCAGCGTCAGCGTGCCGGTCTTGTCGAAGACGACCTGACGCACGTGCCGCGCGCGTTCCCACACGCGGTGGTCGCGGAGGTAGACGCCGGCGCGGCGCAAGGCGCCGACCGCGAGTTCGGTGGCCAGCGGGAACGCCAGTCCGATGGCGCAGGGGCAGGAGACGATGAGGATCGAGATGGCCGACTGCAGGGCCTGCGGCCAGTCTCCCGTGAGCGCGCCGCGGAGCCCGAAGGCCAGCGCCGCCAGGCTGATGACGATTCCGAGATACCAGCTGAGGATCCGCTCCAGCTGTCGCGGCACGAAGGCGCCGTCGCCTCCCGCCTCGGTGAGCTTGCGGAGCATCGAATCACCCCAGGCTTCGGTCGCTTCGAGGCGCAAGGGGCTCTTCCCGATGTTCAACGCACCGGAGGGCACGAGCCGGCCGGCCGGATAGACCACCGGCTCGGACTCCCCGTTGATCCAAGCGAGGCTGACTTCCGCTTCCTGGCCGAGCAGTCGTCCGCAGACGGGGGCGACCTGGCCGCTCGCCACGGCGTAGACCTGGCCCGGACGCAGGGCTTCGGCGGGAAGCCGCCGGAGCGGGACGGCGCCGTCCGCATGTTCGAAGATGTCGACAGGCCGCAAGGTCGGGGAGCTCGCCGGCAGGCGCCGGCGGTTCTGTTCGATCGCGCGTTCCTGCGTCCATCGTCCCACCAGCATCAGGAACGTGAAAAGGCAGACGAAATCCCAATACTCGAGGCTCGGCAGTCCGAGCGCCCAGCCCACGAAGGCCGCGAGGTAGGCGGCCGTCAGGCCGAGCGCGATCGGGAGATCCATGTGCAGCCGACCCCTCCGGAGGGAAGCCCAGGCCCGGCTCGCGAAATAGCTGCCGCCGACCAGCATGGACAGCGTGGCGAAGAAGACCGCGAGCAGGCGGAAGATCCCGGCGAACTGCTCGTCCGACTTCATGCCCAGATACGCGGGCACGGAGTTGAGCATCGCGTTCATCGCGAACGCCGCGCACAGGCCGAGCCGGGTCGTGAGTCCGTCCTCTTCCCGGTGCTCTTCGCCGTCGTCGGGGACGATCAGGTAGCCGAAGCCGGCCAGCCGGACGGCCGCCTGCGTGAGGTCGGCGCCGGCGCGCCATTCCAGGCGCAGCGTGCCGCGGTGCGCGTTCACGCGGCCGCCGATCATCCCGGGAACCTCGCCCAGCAGTTTTTCGATGAGCCAGACGCACCCCACGCAGGACAGGC
>JBEDDU010000007.1:0-5235 GCA_041176065.1 Verrucomicrobiota bacterium
GGTCATCGCCTGGAAGTTCAGCAGCAGGCTTTCGTCGACCTGGTTGAAGCCGTTCGCGGTGAGCGAGCCTTCGTTGTAGCGGCGGATCAGGCGGTCGGGATTGATCGGGTCCTGGATGTAGGTGGAGGCGTCCTCGTCGGGCGAGCCGAACCAGCGACGGTGAGTGTTGAGGGCGGCCCCGCCGTCGATGCTCTTCTTGCCGATCAGGTAGAAGTTCCAGGACTGGTTGCCCTGGATGGCGACGCGGCCGTTGCGGCGCGTCGGCGCGACGTAGCGGCTGGGGTTGCGGTTGTAGGTCATCACGTCGTCGAGCGTGCCCATGCTGCCGTCGGGTCCGGGCGAGGCGGTGATGAGCTCGCCTTCGGCGCCGACGATGTAGCCGTTGTAATTGATCCAGCCTTGGTTGCGGACGAGGATCTGCAGGGAGCGTCCCGCGAGGATGGTCTCGAGGGAAGGCAGCGAGCCGTCCCACGCCGTGAAGGCGTCGTGCACGCGACGCTGGTTCTTCACGTTGTTCCAGAGGTCGTTGAGGCGGCGGGCGTATTCGACGTCGAGGACGCCGCCGTTGGTCCAGGTGATCCAAGGGCCGCCGGCCGAGGGCGTCGTGGTGGCCCAGTTGGCGTTGTTGTATTCGGCGAAGATCTTGCAGATGTCGAAGTCCATCGTCCAGAGGACGCGTTCGGCGTTCTCGTTGCGCGAGCCGGAGCCGAGGCGCGAGCGCACGTTATGGAACGGCGTCATCGCGTAGAAGGCGCGGCTCGAAAGTTCGAACCCGATGTCGCCCGGTACGGAGACGTTGGTGTTGCCGCTGTTGATCAGGTCGCCCGTCGAAGGGGAGGTGCCGATCACGCGGATCTGGCCGGGTTCGAGCCGGATGACCTGGCCGCCGCCGCCGGTCGTGCCGCCGGAGCCCGCCACGATGCGGAAGGACATCGAGCGGTTGTCGTTCTCGCCGCCGCCGACGACGACGTCGCCGATGTCGATGGTGGCGTTGGTCACCGGGTCGAGCGCCCCGGCGAGGCCTACCGGGCGGCCGACCAAGGGATCGGCGTATTGGCGCTCCGTGGAGAGGAAGTTGATGCCGGTCGCGCGGAAGATGAAACGGAAGGGCGAGCTCATGCCGCTCGTCACCATCGCGAGGCCTTCGAACTCCAGCGGGACGTCGTAGGGATTATGGATGACGATGATGGGGTCGACCGTCATGCCGAGCTTGTCGGACTGGCGGACGCCGGAGTAGATGGTCGAGAAACGCAGGATGGTCGGCGCGAGGATCGGGCTCGTCGGCCAGGTGCGCGTGGTCGTGACCGGCGGGGTGTCGTAGCCGGAATCCGTGAGGTTGGTCGGGAAGCTGCGGCCCGCGGCGTAGCGCTGCTTGGGGTCGGAGCTGCCCGTGAAGTTGGCGTCGAAGGGGATGCGGTAGCGACGCTCGGCCTGGAAGGTCGGCCCGACGCCGCCGTCGGCGAGGTTGTTCCGGTGGAAGTAGTTGTTGGCCGGTCCGCCGCCGGCGAAGAAATTGTCCAGCACCGGATTGACCGGCGAGGTGTAGGCGTCGCCTTGGGCCGGGCCCGCGCGGCGGACCGGCAGGCCGCGGTTGCCGGTGGCGTAGGTCAGCGGCTCGATCCCGCGGACGATGAAGCTGTTGGCGTCCGCCGGCGCCCCTTGGCCGCGGAGCGCGGAGGAGTCCGCGGCGGCCGCGGCCTCGATCTCGCGCTTATACATGCGGTAGAAGTTGCGGTAGAGATCCCAGGTCGGTCCGCGGATGATGCGCGCCGTCCAGTTGTCGGGGTGCGTGGCGGGGTCGCCCGAGGGGAAGGCGATGTCCGACCAGGGGAGCGCGTCGTTCTTCTGCGCGGAACGGTCGTTGCTCGCGGCGGTGAGCGCGACGAGGTTGGCCGCGAGGCGGTCGTTGTTGAAGAACTGCGAGGCGAGCGGCACTTCGTAGGCGAAGCCGAGTCGCTCCGGCGTCTCGCCGCCGTTGCGGTTCTTGATGAGGTTGACCGTCGTGCCGATGGAGGAGAGCGAACCCAGGTAGCGCGGGGCCCATTCGGCGGCACGCGGCGAAGCCTTCAGGAGCTCCTGCGGCGAGCCGAGCTTGTCGACGAGGTTGGGGCGGTTGTAGTCGAGGTCCGACGCCATGCCGGGGTTGAAGGTCGAGTTGGGCGCGCCGTGGAAGAGCGACTGGCGCCGGTCGGCGATCGTCGGGTTCGCGGTGGCGTCCTTCTGGCCCGGGAACACTTCCAGGGTGCGGAAGACCGAGTAGGGCAGTTCGAAGGCGGTCGAGAGGTCCGTCTTCATGCCGCCGTTCAAGGTGTCGGCGAGCACGGAGTAGGACAGCGGGGTGATCTCGTGCCAGAGCAGGCGGGTCGCGGTGGCCATGCTTTCGCCGGCCGCGAAGCCGCCGCCTTGGCGGGCGGCCCAGAGCGCGAGGTCGCCCCGGGTCTGGGTCTTCGGCAGCTGCAGGAGGTTGGCGCTGCCGGCGGTCAGCACGTCGCTGTTGCGCCAGTTCTGGTAGCTCGCGCCGAAGCCGCCGGGCAGCAGGGCCGCGGCGGAAGCGTTGAGCGAAGGCGTGACGGATTCGATGGCGCTGCGCTGGGCGGCGGAACCGGCGAAGCCTTTGTCCCAGTCGGTCACCGTCGCGGCGGGGAAGGGCGCGTTGGCGTCGGGGAGGTTGACCTTCGCCTTGATGCCTTCGTCGCCGATCCAGTAGGCGTAGCGTCCGCGCGCGCCGAGCGCGCCGCTCGTCATCGTCGGGCCGGGCATGGGCATCGTCGGGAGGTCGACCGCGCCGTAATATTCCTGGAGGAAGGGCGTCGTGGCCGTCGCCGGCCACTGCACGCTGCCGGCCACCTGCCCGTTCACGCCCGCCGGCGAGCCGCCGACGAGGCGCACGAAGTTGGCCGTGGTCACCGGGTTCTGCGCGACGAGGCCGAGTCGGTTGATGAGGGTCTGGCCTTCGCTGCTCGCGCCGCCGGCGACCTTGCCGGTCGAGGCGTCGAAGTAGGTGCGGTTGGCGAGGTAGTAGTTGAGGAAATTCGCGTCGGCGAGTTCCTGGTTGGCGCCGTCGACGGCGATCGGCGAGGTCAGCCAGCCGAGGAAGAGGCGCGTGTCATGGGGGTCCGCGACGTTCCAGTCGCGCGGCTTCGAGGAGTCGACGCCGCCGGTGGCCCAGATGCCCGTCCAGTAACGCCGCTGGTGGTTGACGTTGGCCGGCTTGTTCGGATTGACCAGCGCGCCGGTGGGCACCGAGGTGGGCGGCGGCGAGGCGACGTCGGGCGAGAAGAGGTCGGCGCGCATCGACACGCGCTGGTCGGGGCCGGCCATGACCTGCAGCTGGGCCACCGCGATGCGGGCCGAGGCGAGCGCGTTGAATCTCGCGCGCAGGTAGCCGGCGTTGCTTTGCGCCAAGCGGCTTTCGACCTGCAGGAAAGAGGCGAGGACGATCACCATCATCACCATCGCCGCCATGATGGTCAGCGAGAGCACGAGGGAGAAACCTGAGCGTTTAAGTCTCATAGGAAAAGTGGGGTAAAATCACAGTAAACCCCCCTACGGCTAAGTCAAAGGATTGGTTTTACACATTTGTTCCAAATAATCATAAACAATCATTTAAAATCATAAATTTGGCATCACTTGCCACTTTTTAGCGTTTTAAAGAGGGGGCTTGCGACCTCTAGGGGTTTCCCGAGGCTGGGGGAGTGCAAACTCTCATCCAAGGTGCGGGCGCTTTCATCTGGCCGCTCGGCTTTTGTTCCTTCCTCGCCCTTTTCCTGATCATCGAACGGGCGCTCGCCCTGCGGGTCTCGCGGGTCGCGCCGGAGCCCGTGGTCAAGGCGGTCCTCGCCGGCCAGCCGGAGCAGGTCGGCGCCGCCGACGGCGAGTCCGTCGCCGGTCGCCTGGTCCAGCGCTGGAAGGACGGCGCTTCCGGCGAGGTGCTCAAGGCCTGGGCGCGTCATGAGCTGATCCGCCTTCAGCGCGGACTGCATCTCCTGGACAGCATCGTCGCCGGCGCGCCGTTGCTCGGCCTGCTCGGGGAAGAGCGCGGCGTCGGCCTGGCGCTCAGCACGACGATGATCGGCCTCTGCGTCGCGATCCCTTCGCTGCTCGCCTCGAACTGGCTCGCCCGTCGTCTCGAGATCCTTTCCTCGCGTCTCGACGTGCTCGTCGAGGCGCTCGAAGCGCGCCGCCGATGAGCCTCGTCGTCGCCCGTCGTCGCCGCGCCGACATCAACGTCGTGCCGCTCATCGACGTGATGGTGGTGCTCGTCTTCTTCCTGCTCCTCAGCGGGCGCTTCGAACAGACGCGCGCGCTCGCCATCGTGCCGCCCACGGCCTCCGCGGGCACGGCCGGCGCCGAGGCTTCTTCGCTCGTCGTCGGCGTCGACCGGGACGGCAAGCTCTACCTGGAAGGCAAGCCCATCGCCGCCGACGCGCTCGCGAAGGCCCTCGTGGAACACGCGCTGAAGTCGCCCGGCACCGAGGTCATCATCGTCGCCGACGAACGCTCGCTCACCGGCGCCGCGGTCGGCGCCCTCGACGCCGCCGCCAAGGCCGGCCTGAAGCCGCGCCTCCAGACCCGCCGGCCGCGCTGATCGAGGACTCGAGGAATCGAGGGCACGAGGACAGGAGGACACGAGGGCAAGAGGGTACGAATACCGCCTTCCAACCCTGTCTTTCCTCGAGTCATCTGGCCATCGGGTCCTCGTGTCCACCATCGTTGCTCTCCTCTTGTTCCCGAGGCCTTGCGTTCACGGATACCTCCTTCATCTTACCATCCGCTGACCCTGTTTCATCCTCGAGTCCTCCGGCCCTCCGTTCCTCGAGTCCTCCATCGTCCATCCTCCATCTCCGCTCGCTTCCTCCCATGTCGACCCGTCTCCCCGAAGTCCTCCGCCTGCTCGAAGACTACACGCAGGCCCACGGCACGTCCGGTCACGAGGACGCGGTCCGCGCGATCTTCGTGCGCGAGCTCCGCGGCCGCGTGTTCAGCGCCGACGGACTCGGCGGCGTGCTCGCCGCGCCCGCTGCGCCGAAGGGCGGCCCGCGCGTGGTGCTCACGGCGCACATGGATGAGATCGGTTTCCTCGTCCAGGCGGTGACGCCTGACGGCTTCCTGCGCGTCGTGCCGGTCGGCGGCTGGCCGGACGGCGTGCTCGCCTCGCAGCGCCTGCGCGTCTGGTCGCGCTCCGAGCGCAAGGAATTCATCGGCGTCGTCGCCGCGCTCCCGCCGCATCAGGGC
>JBEDDU010000008.1:0-10095 GCA_041176065.1 Verrucomicrobiota bacterium
GGGTAGGGACAGCACCACGTGCTGTCCTGATGTATCTGGGCCGCCGCATGGTGGCCGGGGGTAGGGGCAGGACTACGTCATGCCCTCGCCTATAAGGGCACGGCGTAGCCGCGCCCCTACCTTGTCGTTCACCATTCGGCGAACGAACACCCCGGCCAATCACCCGGTCTCCGGTTTCCCTTTGATTTACGCCTTTGCCGCCTGCTGGGAATAACTCCGGCTTCCCTCGTCGGGACGCTTGGAGTCTCTTGAAGCCCTATGGCCAAGGTAGACATCGAAATCGTGCAGAAGATCCTCAAGGAAAGCGGCGTCGACGTGCGCATGGCCGCCGAGATCCTGAACCAGATCCGCGACGCCGTCGCCGAGGAGGCCGTCGCGCGTGAAAAGCCGGCCAAGAAGCAGATGCTCGTGTTGGTCAGCGAACCCGAGGAAGGTCTGCCCAAGGACCTTACCGGCTGGGTCGTCCAGCTGCTCGAAGACGAAGACCCCAGGGAGGTCGCCGACAAGATCGTCGAGGTCGCCAAGGCGTTCAACGATTCGCCTAAAGGCCAGCGCATGCCGGTCGAGTCGTTCGGCGACGCGGTGCAGGGGATTCCCAGCAAGTTTTACCGCGAGAGCGACCTATGGATCAAGACGCGCGAGCCCGTGCGCGTGATTCCGGTGAAGAACTCGATCGGTCGCCGCCGGCGCGACTGAACCGGAGGTTCCGTTCCCAACCCGAAAATAAGGTTCGCCGAAAAGCGAATTTAGGAGGCCTTTTTAGTCACTTTTCAGGGGTCGATTGCTCTCGCCTCAGGGGGGCTGGCTTCCCATGTTAAACTCCTTCCATGAAGTTCAAAAACTTCCCTATCTACCGCATCGAATGGGTGACCTCCACCTTCCTGATCGGGACGGCCCTCCTTTCGCTGACGGTGGTCCCCTGGTTCCTCTGGACCCAGTACCACCTGGCTGACGACGCCGCCAACAAGGTCCATGGCTGGGGCTTCGTCTGGGCCCTGTTCGTCTTCTACTACTACGCGACCGGTTTCGGCATCACCCTCGGCTACCACCGCCTGTTTTCGCACATCTCCTTCAAGGCCAAGTGGCCCGTGAAGCTCTTCGTGCTCCTGTTCGGCGCCGCTTCCTTCGAGAATTCGGCCTTGGATTGGTCCGCCGACCATCGCATCCACCACAAGCACGTGGATGAGGACGAGGATCCCTACGATATTTCCAAGGGCTTCTTCTACGCTCATATCGGCTGGCTCCTCTTCCGCCTCAAGCCGAAGCCGCCCGTCACCAACGTCAAGGACCTCGAGGCCGACCCCCTCGTCATGTGGCAGCACCGCTACGTGCAATGGATCGGCGCCTTCGTGGGCTTCGTGATGCCGGCCGCCCTCGGCTACGGCTACGCTTCCTTCATGGGCTACGCCAACCCCGGCATGACCGCCCTGGCCGCCTTCCTCATCGCCGGCCTGCTCCGCACGGTCGTCGTCCAGCAGGGCACCTTCTGCATCAACTCCCTCTGCCACATGATCGGCCGTCGTCCCTACTCGACCGACCATAGCGCCCGCGACAGCGGCGTCGTCGCGCTCCTGACCTTCGGCGAGGGCTATCACAACTATCACCACGAGTTCCAGCACGACTACCGTAACGGCGTGAAGCCTTGGCAGTTCGACCCGACGAAGTGGATCATCTGGACGCTTTCCAAGGTCGGCCTGACTCAGGATCTCCGTCGCGTGCCCGACTCCCGCATCATGGCCGCCGAGCTCAAGGAGCAGAGCCGCACCCTCGGTCGCGACATCGACTCCCTCGCCGCCCGCCTCGACCTCCGCACCCGCGAGCTCAAGGCCAAGACCATCTCCGCCGCCCACGAGCTCGCCAAGGAGCTCGCCCTGCGCGCCGAAGCCCTCAAGGAAGCCGCGGCCACCAAGGCCGAGGTCGCCCAGGAGACGATGGTCGAACTGCGTGGCCTGCTCAACCAGGCCGCCTCGCACCTCGAGACGTTGCGCCGGGCCGGCGCCGGTTCGGCCGCCTAAGGCCTGCGCGGATCAGCTCCGCAGCGAACGCATCAGCTCGAGGACCTGCGCCTCGATCTGCGGCAGCGCTTGGTCCGGATGCGCGCAGTCGATGTCGTGCACGGACCAGTATTCGATGCGGTCCGCCCATTCGGGGTGGGCCTGCAGCATCATGGCGTGGTGCTCGTCCTTCTTCAGGGCGATGGTGCGGTGGGCCCGCTCCAGGTCCTCCTTGCGCAATTGGGTGGGCGCCGCGCCGGTCAGTTCCAGCGGGATCCCCAGCTCCCGCAGACGACGCTCGGTGTCCCGGGACAGCAGGGTCGGCTCATCGGCCACCAGGGAGGTCAGCAACCCGCGCGAAAAGGCCCGGGCGGGGTGGCCGGCCCGGGACGCATGCCAGTTGAACAGGGCCTCGGCATGCCGGCTGCGATAGAAATTGCCCGTGCAGACGAACAGGGTCAGGGGGCCAGAATCTGCGCTTGTGCGTTGGGCCATGCGAGGTAGAGTCCCCGCAACCTAACCTCACTGCCATGGTACGCAATCTGTTCGTTCTCTCCCTCCTTTCCGCCGTCCTCGTTGGTTGCATGGGTCCTGAAAAGGGTCCGTCCCCGGTCACCGATGGCGCCGGCGACGCCAACCTCGTCCCGGCCGCCGGCCTGACCCCCGTGGTCGCTCCGGTCGTCGAGCCTGCTCCGGCCCCGGCCGCCCCGGCCACGAAGGCTCCGACGAAGTCCAAGGGCAAGCTGCCCCTCAACAGCAACAGCAGCAAGTAAGCCGCGAGGCTTACATCAATGACACCTCGGTGACGAAGGTGTCGACCTGACCGGGCTCCGCGAAACGGAGCCCGTTCTTGTGTTCGGGGCTGTTGGGCGGGCCCATCCAGGGCTCGACGCAATAATACGGCGCTTCCGGGTCGGGCGTCCACGTGACGACGCTCGCCCAGGACCCCGGGATGGCTTCTTCGCCGACCTTGATCGTGATGTCCTCTTCGCCGGACTTCGGGCCGAAGCTGAGCGTGGCCGACTTGAGGTTCGTGAAGATGCAGTCCGAGAGGTGCGGGCTGTCGAAGCCGATGGCGTCCTGGCCTTTGAGTTCGGCGAAGGGCACCAGCTTGCCGTCCGCCGCATGCCGCCACTGTTTCTTCGAAGGGATCTTCACGACGTAGTCGCGGCGGCTCAGGCCGGCGTGCCACGGCAGGGTGAAGTAGAAGTGGTGGCCGGCGCACCAAGGCAGCGGCCGGGCGTCGCGGTTCTCGAACTCGAAGGTGATGCGCAGGAAGAGTTCGAGGAAGTCGAAGCGCACGCGGAAGTCGTACGCGAACGGGTAGCAGCCGCGGCCGCGCTCATCCTGGATCATCCGCACCACGGCATGTTTGGGGCCGCTTTCGACGATCTCGAAGGCGGAGTCGCGGGCGAAGCCGTGCTGCGGCATCGGGCGCTTCACGCCGTCGGCGGCCTTCCAGGCGAACTTCTCGCCGTCGGCGTAGTTGCGCCCCATGAACGGGAAGAGGATCGGGTTGCCGCCGCGGACGGGACCGATCTTGTCGAGGTCCATCGGCGCGCCTTCGGGCCAGAAGAGGATCTCACGGCGGCCCGTGGGGACGTCGAGCTTCCAGCGCAGCAGGCGGGCCCCGCGCGTCAGGCAGGTCTCGTAGGTCGACGCGCCGACCTTCCATCGTTCCATGGGCACGCCGTTCTCCTCGTAGCTCTGCATGACGCCGAGCAAACGCGGCCCGCGGCCCGAGGCAAACGCGGACTTAGCCCGCGCGCTTGGCGAAGCGGTAATGGCAGACCATCCACTCGGCGCCGCCCCGGAAGTTCCACAGCTCGGCGCAGGCCATGAAGAACACGCGCCAGTTGGCGAGCCAGGCCTTGGCCCGGTCCGGTCCGTAGGTCTGGGCGAAGATCCGGAGGATCTCGTCGCGGTGGCGGTCGGTGTTCTGCAGCCAATGCTCGGAGGTCTGGCCGTAGTGGCGGCCTTCGACCTCCCACTGGGTCTCGAGCTTCAGGTCGTCCTGGAAGCGGCTCGCGAGGCAGTTCGACGGCATGATGCCGCCGGTGAAGAAGTGGCGCGACATCCAGTCGGTGGCGTCCTTGGCCGCGAAGTGGTAGGCGATGTCCTTGTGCGTGAAGACGTGGAAGAAGAGCTTGCCCCCGGGCTTGAGCCAGCCGGCGATGCGGCGCATCAGCTCGGCCCAGTTCTTCATGTGCTCGAACATCTCGACGGAGACCACGCGGTCGTAGCGCGAGGCTTCGGCGGCGAAGACGTTCATGTCGCAGGTGAGGATGCGCACGTTCAGGAAGCCGCGTTTGGCGCACTCGCCTTCGATGTGGGCGCGCTGCGAGGCGGAGTTCGAGACGCCGGTGATGCGGGCGTTCGGGTATTTCTCGGCCATCCATAGGGTGAGCGAGCCCCAGCCGCAGCCGAGCTCGAGGATCTCCATGCCGTCCTGCAGCTCCGCGCGGGCGCAGGTGCGCGTCAGCATGGCCTCCTCGGCCTGCGCGATCGTCTCGGCGCCGGTCTCGTAGAAGCAGGAGGAATATTTCAGGCGCGGCCCGAGGCAGAGCTTATAGAACTCGGCCGGCACTTCGTAGTGCTGGTCGTTGGCGGCCTTCGTCTCGATCGCGACGGGCAGCGTGCGGAGCTCGGCGGCGAAGGCGTCGACCTTGGCGAAACGCCCGGCGGGGGTGCCGGGGCGCTCGTCGACGAGGCGCTGGCGCAGCAGCCGGCGGATGCCCCAGCGGATTGCGCCGTCCGGCAGGACGTCTTTTTCGATGAGCGTGTCGAGCAGCGGCATGGGGGCAAATTGTACGCCGTCCCGACCGCTGGCAACCCGTCGCGGCGGAAAAATCACCCGCGCGGCGGGCGGGGCCAGAAGGCCGGCACGCGCCGCTGATAATCAGCGTAGGCCTCGCCCTTCGACGCCAGGAGATGCTCCTCGGTCAGGGGCACGCCGGTCACGCGCGTGAGGAAATAGTAGATGACGCCGACGCAGACCAGGCCCGGGACTCCCCGGTAGGCGCTGTTATAGCTCATCAGGAGGAAGCCGACCCAGACCAGCCATTCGCCGAAGTAGTTCGGGTGACGGCTCCAGGCCCAAAGGCCGCGCTCGCAGACCTTGCCGCGGTTGGCCGGGTCTTTCTTGAAGGCCGCCAGCTGGGCGTCGGCGATCGTTTCGATCAGCAGCGCCAAGCCGACCACGGCGAGGCCGGCCCAGTGGATCGGGGCGGGCGCGCTCGGCACGTTGACGGGACTCGAGGACAGCAGCGGGAGGCAGAGCACCGCGAGCACGACGGCCTGGACGAAATAGAAATAGACCATGCGCGCAGGCATGCGGTCGCCGTACTCGGCGCGCATCTTGAGGTAGCGACCGTCTTCCTGGTCGAGGTGACCGAGCACGCGCTTCGCGAGATGCGAACCTAGGCGCACGCTCCAGGCGACGGTGGCGGAGGCCATGAGCAGGCCCTGTCCGCTCATGGGCGCGAAGAAGAAGTGCACGGCGATCATCTGCAGGCCGACGAGCGCGAAGCCGAACGACCAGGCGACGTCGACGATCGACCAGTTGTCCATCTTGCGCGCGATCAGCCAGCAGGCGGCGAAGTAAAGGCAGGCTTCGACGAGCAGGATGAAGAAGTCGAGGCCGAGGGCGATGAGCGGGTTCATGCGGAAGCGGGGGCGGGGGCGAAGCGGCGGAAGACGAGGCGCAGGAGAAGATGCAGCGCCCAGCAGAGGAGCGGGACGGTCAGCGCCCAGCCCAGCAAGCCGTGCAGGTAGGCCGCCCAGAACTTGGCCACGAAGCCGCCGAACGAGCGGTTGAATTCCTCGATCAGCGCCGTCGGCGAGAGCGCGATGGGGTCGGCGCCGGTCAGGGTCTCGCCGAGCCGGACGAACGGCACCAGCAGGAGCAGCTGCAACGGATAGCTGGCGTGGTTGACGACCTGCATCACGACATGGTTGAGGCGGAAGAGCCGTCCCGCCAGCAGACAGAGCACGGTGGTGGCGCCGATGATGGGGATGATCGCCAGCGCGAAGGCGACGACCACGGCCGCGGAGACGCCCGCCGGCGTGGCGCCTTGGCGGAGCTCGGCCAGGAGCGGGTCACGCACCGTGCGTCGCAGCCAGTCGCCCGCGCGTCCCATTCAGGCCGCCTTGCGGGTGAAGAAGACCTTGCCGAGGTCGGTCTCGTCGCCCGACTGCTTCAGGCAGAGCAGGGCGTAGGCGGCGATGGCGAAGTTGCCGAGGAGGAGCAGGGCGACGAGCCAGCCGAGGCGCGCGGCGACGGTGCGTTCGCGCCAGGCGACGTAGAGCCAGAAGGCGAGGAAGCCGAAGTAGGCGTCGAACATCGTGGCGAGGCCCCATGGCTCGGCGCAGACGATCTCGAAGCCTTTGATGACGTTCACGCCTTCCTTGCCCTTGAGGTCGGCGTATTGCGCCAGCGAGGTGATCGTCGGGGCGGTCGAGGCGTACCAGGACACCCAGGTCATGGCGCCGAGCACCAAGATGAAGTAGAGGGCGATGGCTCGGCGGGAGGTCATTTTAGGAGTATGGAGTATAGGGTTTGGAGTATGGGGGCAGGCCTGGCTTCAGAGTGGGGGAATGGCTCAGGAAGGCAAACCGTGGAAGAGTGGAGGACTGAATTGAGGACAGCGTTGAGGGCTGAATAGAGGGCTGAATGGAGCCATTTCGTTACGAAGGTAGGGGCGTGGCTACGCCGCGCCCTCCCGCTCAGGCGGACGCGATGTCATCGCGTCCCTACCCAAGGCAGAAGCACCGACTGAAAGGGAGGCCGGAAACCGGGAAGGACGCAGCGGACAGGATACCCCCAGCCAATCATCCGGTTTCCGGTCTCCCTTTGATTGATGCCTTTAATCTTGTCCACGTGTCCCCTTGCCCACGTGCCCCCTCGCGACGCATCGCGTCGCGCTCACCCCTTCCGGTTCGGGCGGACGTAGACGGCCTGGACGACGCCGATGTTACGGTGCGCGAAGGCGGCCTGGCAGTAGCGGAAGTAGAGACGCCACTTGCGGATGAAGCGTTCGTCGAAGCCCATGCCGCGGACCTTGTCCAGGTTCGCTTCGAACGCCTGGCACCAGGCGTCGAGCGTGCGGGCGTAGTCGGGTCCGAACTCCTCGAGGCGTTCCAGCTGGAAGCCGCTCTCCTTGGTCATGAGTTCGCCGACGCGGTTGATCGAAAGCAGGAGCGAGCCCGGGAAGATGTGCTTCTGGATGAAGTCCACGCCGTCGCGGAACTGCGCGTAGCGGCTGTCCGGGCAGGTGATGTATTGGAAGGCGGCGATGCCGTCCGGCTTGAGCAGGCGGCCGATCGAGGCGCAGAACGCCGGCAGATACTTATGGCCGAGGGCTTCCATCATCTCGATGGAGACGCACTTGTCGTAGCCGCCCTGGTGGTCGCGGAAGTCCTCGAGCTTAACCGTGATGCGGTCGGAGAGGCCCGCGGCCTTCACGCGTTCGACGGCGAGGTCGTGCTGCGCCTGAGAGATGGTGAGCGAGGTGACGCGGCAGCCGTATTTCTTCACGGCGTGCAGGGCCCAGCCGCCCCAGCCGGTGCCGATCTCGATGACATGGTCCGTGGGCTTCAGCTGCAGGAAGCGGCAGAGCGAATCGTTCTTGTTGACCTGCGCCTGTTCCAGCGAATCCGTCCCTTCCCAGCGGGCCGACGAATACATCATCGAGGGGTCGAGGAAGAGGCGGAAGAAGTCGTTCGAGACGTCGTAGTGCTCCGAGATGTTGCGACGCACCATCTTCTTGTCGTTGGGGCGCAGCAGGTGGCCGAGGCGGTCCGCGATGCGGAACAGGCCCACGCCGAGCGCCTTGCGGGCCGAACCGGACATGCCCGGGGTCTGGTCGATGTTCTCGATGAAGAACCCGATCAGCGCGACGAGGTCGGGGGAGTCCCATTCGCCTTCCATGTAGCCCTCGGTGAGGCCGATGTCCGCCGCGAGCATGATGCGGCGGAAGGCGTTCTCGTCCTTCACGTCCATGCGCGCCCCGCCCGTCGCGCGCGGATCGCCGAGGACGAGTTCCGCGCCTTCGGGCAGCCGCAGGACGAGCCGTCCTTTGGAGAGCTTCGCGAGCTCGGGGAGGACGAGGCGGCGGGCGAGGGAGCCGGCGGCGGGGGAAGGGTTAGTCATGTCGGCCGGTCAGTTCGGAGGTGGGGTGCCGCAGGTTGCGCTGCAGGGGAATGTCGTCTCCCTTGCGGCGGAAAGGAAGTTTTTTCACCAGCCAAAGCCACGCGGCGTGCAGGTGGATCAGCGCGACGACCTTCAGGATGAGCAGCGGCGACTTCACGGTCAGCCATAGCAGCCGGGCGTCGGTCAGCGGGACCTGCCGGCCCGTCCAGGCGCTGGTCAGCGTCTTGCGGCCGCCTTCATAATGATCGACGGTCAGGGCGAGCCGCTTGTCCGGCAGGCGCAGCGTGAACTCGAACTCGGTGTCGAGGGCGGAGAAGGGCGAGACGTAGAAGCGCTTGGGCGTGCGCAGCCGGAGATAGGCGTCGCCGTCGAAGTCATGTCCGCGGCATTCCCTTCCGAGGAACCAGGCCTTGCGCTCGCCGAAGGTGTTGTGGACCTCCGCGACGCCGCAGGTGAGCTGGCCGTCGACGGTCGCCATCAGGAACACGGCGGGGTTGTAGGACTTCCCGAAGGCGCGCGGCATCGCCACGAGCGTGATCTCCGCATGCGCGGGGACCGTCTCGCCGTGCGCCGCGGCGAAGGCGCGGAAGCGTTCGGCGAGCGTGGCGCCCGCGAAGGCGTGCGCGGGCCCTTCCGGCTGGAAGACCTCCCCGGGAGGCAGGAAGTCGGCGTCGCGATAGCGATAGGGAGACAGGCCGCGCCCCAGCATGAAGCGTCCGCCCCGGGCGGCGTCGACCTGCTCCGCCGCGACCGCGCAGGCGAAGGCCGCGTGCGTGAAGCCGTGATGCCGAGGCCAGAGCCGGGCGTGCATCACCTCTGCGTCGTACAGTCGGGGCATCTGCCCGCAGGGTGGATGGAACCGGGGCGGGCGCAAGCGTCCCCGCCTCGAAACCTTGCTAACCCGGGGGCCGTGGGCATAACGACGCTCGTGGCCCAAGACCTCGCAGGCGTCGGATTGCTGACCATAGCCGGTTCCGCCGGCTGTCTGCTGCTGGCGTTGAACGCCGGCCGCAAGCGTCGCCTGCTCGATGACACGCCGGTCTCGAAGGCCCTCGGGGTCTTCGTCGGTGAGGTCGAGCTCGAGGGCGTGTGCGTCCGCCGCGATCCTTTCATCAGTTACCTGTCCGAAAAGCCCTGCGTGCTCTACAGCTGGTCCGTCAGCGAGCACTGGCGCCGCCGGCGCACGGAGACGTATACCGACGACAAGGGCCGCACGCGCACCCGCACGGTCATCGACACCGGCAGCGACACGGTCGCGTCGGGCGGTGAGACGGGCGGTTTCTACCTCCAGGACGAGACCGGCTACGTCTGGGTCAATCCGCAGGGCGCCGACCTCGAGACGGTCACGATGTTCGACCGGCACGTCGACCGCGACGACCCGTTGTATTATGACAAGGGGCCAGAGGACGCCGTCGAGGGTTCGACCGGCGAGCGCAGTTTCACCGAATACGGACTGCCCGTCGGCACCCAGCTCTTCGTCCGCGGCCGCGCCAGCGAGCGCCCGGACATCGTCGCCGCCCAGATCAAGCACGAGGACAAGGCGGATATGTTCATCATCACGCCGCGCAAGGAGCAGGATCTCAGCGACGGCAAGGCCACGGGCTTCGTCCTGTGGAACCTCTTCGGCGCCGTCTTCGCCGGCGGTTTCGGCACCATCCTCATGGCCGGCGCCCGGCCTGACGTCGCGCCCTTCGGGCTGCTCGTCGGCGTCCTGCTCTACGCGATCGCCGCCGGGGCGGGCTGGGTCTGGATGGTCTTCAACAGCATCACCGGCCTCCGTAACCGCGTGCGCCAGGCCTGTTCGCTCATCGACGTGCAGCTCAAGCGCCGCGCCGACCTGATCCCGCCGCTCGTCGCCTGCGTGCAGGGCTTCCGCGCCCATGAGGCCGCGGTGCAGACGCTCGTCGCCGCCTTGCGCGCCCAGGCCGCCGGCGGCCGGCCGACGGCCGT
>JBEDDU010000009.1:0-5855 GCA_041176065.1 Verrucomicrobiota bacterium
CAACCGTCGCCTCGCGTTCCAGTCGCTGCGTCGCGCCAACCCTGACGTTCTCGCCGTCTCGGCGGCGCTGGCCGCCGACGCCGATGTCGCCGTCCGTCGCGACGTCGCCACCTCGCTCCACGCCGCGCCGGCCGACAAGGCCGTGCCGATCCTCGTCGAGCTCGCCCGTCGCCTCGACGTCTCCGACAAGAACTCCGTCGCCGCCTTCGGCATCGGTTCCGCCAACAAGCAGGACGCCGTCTGGTCCGCCGTGAAGTCGACGCTCGCCAAGGATGGCGCCGAAGCCTGGTCGCCCGAAGTCGAGCGCATCGCCTGGCTCCTGCACCCCGCCTCCGCGGTCTCGGACTTCCTCGCCCGCGCTTCTTCCGCCAAGGTCTCGCAGGCCTCCCGCACGCTCGCCGTCGAGTCGCTCTCGTTCGTCGACAGCAAGGAAGCCGCCCTCGCGATGATCAAGCTCTGCGCCGAGGGTTCGCCCTCCGCCTCCGAAGCGAAGAGCTGGGCCCTGATGCGCATGACCGGCCTCTGGTCGGCCTACGATATCCGCACCGAACTCAAGAACGCCGGCGTCTATGACGCCAAGAAGGTCGTCGTGAACGCCATCGAGACCCCCGAAGCCCCGGCCGGCACCTATACCGAGCAGGACGTCCTGGCCAAGACCGGCGACGCCGCCAAGGGCGCCGCCCTCGCCCAGCGTTGCATCATGTGCCACCAGCTCAACGGCAACGGCCCTGCCTATGGTCCGGAGCTCAAGGGCTGGGCCGCCCGCCAGAGCCGCGAGGCCCTCGTCCGTGCCATCGTCAACCCCTCGGCTGACATCGCCCTGGGCTACGAAGGCGTCTCCCTCAAGCTGAAGGCCGGCGGCCGTATCGACGGACGTCTCCAGTCCAATAACGACCCGATCGTCATCACCTCGACCGGCGGAGTCACCCAGCTGGTCCCCAAGGACCGGGTGGCCGGCGGCCAGGCCAAGATGACCCGTTCTCTGATGATGTCGGGCGAGCAGCTGGGCCTGAGCGCCCAGGACGTGGCCGACATCGCCGCCTACCTCGCCTCCTATAAGTAAGCCAAACCGCTTAAAAGCTCGTTTCTAGGGGGTTTTCCGCAGGGAAGACCCCCTTTTAATTTACCGCTTGCTTCTGGGGCCGGGTTTATCAGGTTCGACCCTCCTTTCCCTAGGCGAGGCACGGCCGCATGACGCGGGTCCGCGACTCACCGGGCACCAAAAGACCTTATACCAACATGAAGCAGCTCACCCTTAACGTCACCAGCCGCGCGCTCCATGGCCGCGGTCCCGCCCGCCGCCTCCGCGTCGAAGGCTCCATTCCCGCCATCATCTACGGCAAGTCCGGCAACCAGAGCGTCGCCGTGAAGCAGGAGGCCTTCCGCGACCTCATGCGCGCCAAGGGCAACGCCGCCTCCCTCATCAACCTGGACGTCGACGGCAAGAAGATGCTCTCCCTCATCAAGGAGTTCCAGCGTCACCCGATCACCCAGAAGTTCCTCCATATCGACATCATGGAGATCGACCCGAACTCCCCGATGACCGCCGCCATCCCGGTGCGCGCCGTCGGCGAGGCCCACGGCGTCAAGACCGACGGCGGCACGCTCGCCATCGTTTCCCAGACCATCAACGTCCGCTGTCTCCCGAAGGATCTCCCTGAGTTCATCGAGATCGACGTCACCGAGCTCAAGGTCAACGAGTCCATCCACGTCGGCGAGGTCAAGGCCCCCCAGGGCATCACCTTCCCGGGCGACCCCAAGCGCGTCGTCATCGTCTGCTCCGAGATGGCCGAAGAAGAAGCCGCTCCCGAGGCCGCCCCGGCCGCTGGCGCCGCTCCCGCCGCTGGCGCCGAAGGTGCCGCTGCTCCCGCCGCCGGTGCTGCTGCTCCCGCCGCCGGTGCTGCTCCGGCCGCCGCGCCTGCCGCCAAGAAGTAATTTCCGCGCCGGGCGTTCCCGGCACCTGTTCTTTGAAGTCAAATGCCATTCTCGGTCATCGCCGCCCTCGGCAATCCGGGCCGAGAATATGCCGCCACCCGCCACAATGCGGGCTGGATCGTCATCGACGCGCTCGCCGCCCAGGCCGGCGCGGCGTGGAGGGAAGAGAGCCGTTTTTCGGCCTCGGTCGCGAAGATCACGTTCGGAGGTTCCTCCGTCCATCTGATCAAGCCGCTCACCTTCATGAACGACAGCGGGTCGCCTCTGGCGGCCTTCCTCCGGTTCCACCGGATCGAGCTCTCCGAGCTCGTCGTCCTGCACGATGACATCGCCTTCGAGCCTGGTCAGCTCCGCCTCTCCCTGGGAGGTTCCGCCGCCGGCCACAACGGCGTCGCCAGCTGCATCCGCCACCTCGGCGAACAGTTCGTCCGCGCCCGGTTGGGCATCGGACCGAAGAAGCATCCCGGCCAGGACCTCGCCGACCATGTCCTCGGGCGTCTCCCCGACGCCGACCTCTCGATCCTGACCCAGCGCATCCCCGACTTCATCAAGCACCTCGAAATCCTCCTTTCCCAAGGCCTCCCGGCCGCCCAAAACCTCACCAACAGAAAATCACCATCACCATGACCACCGCCACGCTCCGCCGCGCCTACCGCGCCAGCCTCATCCTCGACCTCCGCGGTTCCACGGATGCGCCCGAGACCGTCATCGACAAACTCAAGGACATCCTGAAGTCCATCGACTGCAAGGTCAGCGAGGTCGAGAACCTCGGCCAGAAGGAGTTCTCCCGCGTCGTCGACCGCAAGTTCCCCTCCGGTCTCTACGTCCAGTTCCACTTCGAAGGCCCGGTCACCGCTCCGACGACCTTCCGCGAGAAGCTCCGTCTCGACCGCACCGTCAACCGCCTGCTCGTGCAGGTGACCAAGTAATCTCCGACCCCGCCTCGCCGTGGCCTCTTCCTTCAATCGCGTGATCCTCGCGGGCAACATGACCCGCGATCCCGAGGCCCGCGCCCTTCCTTCCGGCCAGGCCCTCACCAAGTTCTCCCTCGCCGTCAACCGCGCCTACACCACCAAGGAGGGCGAGAAGCGCGAGGAAGTCACCTACGTCGACATCGAGAGCTACGGCAAGCAGGCTGAGATCATCGCCAAGTACTGCGGCAAGGGCTCCGGCATCCTCGTCGAAGGACGCCTCAAGCTCGACCAGTGGGAAGACAAGAAGACCGGCGAGAAGCGTTCCCGCCTCGGCGTCGTGCTCGAGAACTTCACCTTCATCGGCGGCAAGTCCCAGGGCGGCGAAGAGGGCGGTTCCGCTCCCCGCTCCCGCGGCGGCAACGACACCCCGGCTCCCTCCGGCGACCACGGCGGCGACGACGTCCCCTTCTAAATCACCCCTCACCAACCTTATAACCCAAGCAAGATCATGGCATTCACCGAAGTCCTCCTCATCAAGCCCGTCGACGGCCTAGGCGCCGAAGGCGAACAGGTCCGCGTCCGCGCGGGTTTCGCCCGCAACTTCCTGCTCCCGCAGGGCGTCGCGCTTCCCGTCAACCGTTCGAACACCAAGTACGTCGAGGCCCTCAAGAAGGCCCGCGAGGCCCGCGAGGCCCGCGACCTTGAGGCCGCCAACGCGACCGCCGCCAAGCTCGCCGCCGTCAAGCTCGTCTTCGCCGTCAAGACCGGCGAGGGAGGCAAGATGTTCGGCGCGATCAGCACCGCCGAAATCGCCGCCAAGCTCGCCGAGCACGGCGTCGAGATCGAGCGCAAGCGCATCCACCTCGGCCAGGGTCCGGTCAAGCTTCTCGGCAAGCACACCACGAGCATCCGCCTCCATGGTTCCGTCATGGTCGAGCAGGAATTCGAAGTCGTCTCCGAGAACCCGATCGAAGTCGCCGCCGAAGAGGCGCCGGAAGAAGAAGAACGCGAGTTCCGCGACGACAAGGGCAAGAAGGCCCGCAAGCCGCGCAAGGAGAAGGCCGCCAAGTCCGAGTGATCGGACCGGCTCCCCGGAAAGGCGCGAAGCTCCCGCTTCGCGCCTTTTTGTTTTGCGGCCCAGGCTGTGAATAGGCCGTGAACAAGGCGTGAACGGCCGTCGCCTTTGGCGCTGTCCACCGGACCTCCCCCTTCCATACTGCGTTTTTCCCATGGCCGAACGACCCCAGCGCCAACGCCGCGAGGCCGCCCCTAATTACGGCGACCGCGTCCCCCCGCACAACCTCGACGCCGAACGCGGCCTGATCGCCAGCATCGTCATCGACGGCGGCGACACCCTGCAGCGCTGCCTCGAGCAGCGCGTCACGCCGGATTATTTCTTCGATCCCAAGCACCAGGATATCTACGAGATCGCCGTCAAGCTGGCCCAGGCCAGCACCGGCATCGACGAGATCACGCTGACCGAGCAGCTCCGCCGCGACGGCAAGCTGGAGTCGGCCGGCGGCGCGACCTACGTCAACGAGCTGACCGGGTTGATCTCCTCCAGCGCGCACGCGCCCCACTGGCTGGCCATCATCCGTGAGAAGCACTTCCTGCGCCAGCTGATCTCCACCGCCGTCACGACGGTCGAGAAGGCCCATTCGCACGCCGAAGGCATCGAGCGGCTCCTCGAGGAGGTCGAGCAGTCGTTCTTCCGCATCAGCGAGGACCGCATCTCCGAATCCGCGCAGACCATCGACGGCCCCATCGCCGAGGCGATGGAGCTCGTCCAGCGCATCATCCGTGACCGCAATTCGGTCCAGGGCGTGCCCACGGGCTTCCCGGACCTCGACGCCATGACCTTCGGCTTCCAGCCGGGCCAGATGATCGTCGTCGCCGCCCGTCCCGGCATGGGCAAGACGTCCATCGCCCTCAACTTCATCGAGGCCGCGCTCTTCCCCAAGCCGAGCGAGAACCGCAAGCCTTCCAACGTGCTGCTGTTCTCCCTCGAAATGCCCGCCCGCGAACTGGCCCTCCGCCTGCTCTGCTCCCGCGCCCGCGTGAACATGCAGAAGCTACGCACCGCGCACCCGGACGAACGCATGCAGGTCGACCTCGTCCAGGCCGCCAACGAGTACAAAGGCCTCCCGCTCGTCGTCGACGACAACGGCGGCCAGAACATCCTCGAGATCCGCGCCAAGTGCCGGCGCGTCCATGCCCGCACGCCCCTGGACATGGTGGTCATCGACTACATCCAGCTCATCAACGGCCTGGATTCGGGACTGCCCCGCGAACAGCAGATCGCCGAGGTCTCCCGCAGCATCAAGGCCATGGCCAAGGAGTTCAAGATCCCGATCATCGCCCTGGCCCAGCTCAACCGTAAGTCCGAGGACGAGGCCCGCCAGCCGCGCATGTCCGACCTCCGCGAGTCCGGCTCCATCGAGCAGGACGCCGACATCGTCATGCTCATCTCCAAGCCCCCGGTCAGCCAGGGCAAGGCCGCCGAGGCCGAGGCCGAGCAGGCCGGCCAGGACGGGTGTTACGCCCGCCAGCTCATCGTGGCTAAGAATCGTAACGGACCCACCTCCGACATCAACTTGCTCTTCAATCCGGGGCTGACACGCTTCGAAACCCCGGTTAGAGACTACCGAAATAATGAATAAGACCCCCCTCCGCCGCAGCTGGCTCCGCGCCGCCTGCTTCGCCCTCGCCCTGACGCCGCTCGTCGGCGAGGCCCAGAACGCCACCGGCCCGAAGGAGCCCAAGGTGCGGACGATCCGCATCCAGGCTTCCGGCGCCGCGGTCTCCGAGCAGTTCGTGCGCGGCTTCGTCGCCCTCCGCGAAGGCCAGTCGTTCTCCAAGGACGCGGTCGCGAGCACCGTCCGTTCGCTCTATGCGACCGGCCGCTTCGCCCAGGCTTCCGTCGAGCCGGTCCTCGATCCGGCCACCGGTGAGGTCGACGTCGTCGTGACCGTCGAGCCCCGCCCCATCCTCAAGGGCGTCGAATAC
>JBEDDU010000010.1:0-4374 GCA_041176065.1 Verrucomicrobiota bacterium
GGGCGATGCGCAGCGACCAGCCGGCAGGGGCGGCGGGGAGCGTCTGGGGGCACATCGATTCGACCAGCTTTTCAAAGGTCGGGTAACGGGTGCGGGCGCGAACGGCTTTGATCTCTTCGAGGTTGGTCTTGGGAAGGTCGTTGCCCCACGCCGTGAAGATGAAGTCGAAGAGCTCGACCATCTGGGCGTCCTTCAGGGCCACGGCGGGCATCTGGCCATGGTAGGCCTGACCGTTGACCGTCAGAGCCCCCTGCAGCCCTTCCATCGGGGCGCGGAGGGCCTGCTCGCGATGGTTCCGGAGGAAGTCGGCCCCGGCCAGAGGGGGGAAGACGCCGGGGATGCCTTTGCCCTCGGGGCCATGGCAGGCCGAGCACTGGATGCGGTAGAGGTCGGCGCCCGCGGCAAAGACCGCCAGCGGAGAGAGCAGGCCGAGGAGGAAGGGGGACATCCGCCGCATGGCCTGATTGAGCCTGATATCAGGGGACTGTCCAGACTCTGTAGGGTTGTCGGGAACCTGGTCGTTGGTCATCGTGTCCAGAACCCCATGAAAGCCCTGTTGAAGTTCGTCCTGTTGCTGGCCGTCCTCGTCGCGGACGCCGCCGACCGTCCTAACATCCTCTTCATCCTGACCGACGACCAAGGCTATGGCGACCTGAGTTCGCACGGGAACCCCATCCTCAAGACGCCCAACCTCGATCGTCTGCGCACGCAGAGCGTCCGCTTCACCGACTTCCAGGTCTCGCCGACCTGCGCCCCGACGCGCAGCGCCTTGCTCACCGGTCGCCACGAATTCAAGAACGGCGTCACCCATACCATCCTCGAGCGCGAGCGCTTGGCCCTCGGCGCCGCGACCCTGACCGAGCAGCTGCAGAAGGTCGGGTATCGCACGGGTATCTTCGGCAAGTGGCACCTAGGCGACGAAGCCGAATACCAGCCGAACAAGCGCGGGTTCGACGAGGTCTACATCCACGGCGCCGGCGGCATCGGCCAGAGCTATCCGGGCAGCTGCGGGGACGTCCCTGGCAATTCTTATTACGGCCCTACGCTGCTCCATAACGGCAAGTTCGTGAAGACCGAGGGTTACTGCACCGACATGTTCTTCGCGCAGGCCACCAAGTGGATCGAGGGCGAAGTCGCGGCCAAGCGTCCGTTCTACGCCTATATCCCGACGAACGCTCCGCACTCGCCGTATAACGCCAGGCCCGAGGACGCGGCCCTTTACGAAGGCAAAGGGCTCGGCAAGGACGTCGAGAACTTCTTCGGCATGCTCCATAACATCGACCAGAACGTCGGCAAGATCCTGGCCAAGCTCGAGGAGCTGGGCGTCGCCAAGGACACCCTCGTCGTGTTCATGAACGACAACGGCGGCACCGCCGGCACGAAGGTCTACAACGCCGGCATGCGCGCGCAGAAAGGCACGGCCTTCATGGGAGGCATCCGGGCGATCTCCTTCTGGCGTCTGCCCGGACGCTTCCAGCCCATGGACGTCAAGGCGCTCGCCGCGCATGTCGACTTCGCGCCGACGCTCCTGGAGCTGACGGGCGCGGAGGCCTCGCCGCAGATGAAGTCCCAGCTCGAAGGTCGCAGCCTCATGCCGCTGCTGACCGCCAAGGAAGGGCAGAACGTCGCATGGCCCGATCGCACGCTCGTCACGCATGTCGGCCGCTGGGGTAACTTCGTGAAACACGTCGACCCGGAGGTCGGCAAGTATACGCAGACCAGCGTCCGCACCTCGCGCTGGCATCTCGTCTCGACCGGAGCTCCCCTTGCCGGCCCGGCGAAGGCCAAGGGCAAGGCCGCGAAGAAGGCGCCCCAGTCGCCGGCTGATTTCAAGCAGACCCCGGCCAACTGGCAGCTCTTCGACCTCAGCGTCGATTACGGCGAGACCACGGACGTCGCTGCCCAGCACCCCGAGGTCGTCAAGGACCTGATCGCCCGCCACGACGCCTGGTGGAAGGAATGCCGTCCGCTGATGGTGAACGAGAACGTCGCCGGCCCGGCCGAGAATCCCTTCAAGGTGATGTACCGGCAGCAGATGGGGAAGTAGGCGCGAGTATGGAGTATCGAGTATAGAGTTTAGGTTCGAATCCCATCCTCTCCGCCACTTTGGACGTAAAGCCCCAGTAAAATGGGGCTTCGGCTTTTGCAGGATTAGGCAGGTTCTGCAAAATCACTCCCCATCTTGTCCAAGATTTGTCCAATGGTTTCAGGAGATCGAAGACCGAAATCAACAGCGCGCTCCGCTTGCCATCCGCCACAGGCCTTGAGCCTTTTTTGTCCTCGTCTCAGCCGCGCTTGCGCAGGAGCAGCACGGCGATGACGCCCAGCGCAATGAGCAGGCCGACGGCGGCCCAGTTGTCGAACAGCTCCGAAGGCCTGGGGAAGCCCGTCGTGGGGCGGGCTGTGGCGATCGGCTGGCCTACCTGGGACGGTGCGGCGACGCGGGGCGCTTGACGGGGCGCGGAAGCGACCGCCGCGTTGCCGACGGTCTTGCCCGTGTTGCGGCGTGCAAGGGCCTCCTGCTGGAGGCGCCGGGTCTTCTCGATGACGGGGGCTGCGGACGGATCGGCGTCGATAGCTGCCTTCTCGACAGACGTCTGGTAGGCCTGCGTGGCCTTGGCGAGTTCCTCGCGGGCCTTCCGGAGGTTCTCCTCGGCGGTCTTGGCTTCAGGAGAGGCGGTCGCCTTGGTCATCACGACCTGCAGTTTCTTGGCTTCTTCGGGGGTCAACGGCGCGTCGGCCGTCGCCTTCGGGGCGACCTGGGCGGAAAGGGGACCGCAGACGGCCGACAGGCCGAGGCAGCAGGCGAGCAGGAAGGTCTTCATGGGGCGAGGGCAGGGTGGTCCCGCCGGCTGCGCATGTCAACGGGGCTCTCGCCCGTCCCGGAATTGTAATAAAGATGTAAATACGGACGGTCTATAAAACGCTTGAATAACCTCAGGCCGCGCCGATGCTGGTGTCACCCCCGCCGACCGCCCCGTCGGCAACTCCTTCACATGAAGACCATGTCCCCGGATTCCGCGCATAGCGGAGCCGTACGCTTGGGCCAGTCCGCCTGGCGCCGAGCCCTCGCGGTCATGCTGATCGCGCTGCTCTCGCCCATCCCGGCGTTGCTGGCCTTCTGGGCGGACGCCTCCGGCGACGGCATGCCCGACTCCTGGGTCGATCCCCTGAGCGGCCACGTGTTCACCCTTTCCGAGCTGGATGCCTTCTCCGACGACATCGATGGCGACGGGCTTTCCAACGCGCAGGAAATGGCGATAGGTACCAACCCCTTCTCGCCTGATACGGACGGCGACGGCATCTCCGACCTGCTGGATCCCCTGCCGCTGACCGCGAGCAACCTGAGTCCTGTCAACGGCATCGTCTGGGGCGCCATCGCCCTGGACGACGCCGACGGCGACGGCACACCTAACTTCCTGGACGAGTTTCCGTACGGGCTGTCCGACATCCAGGTTGGAAGTCCCGACACGGACGGCGACGGCATCCCTGACATCATCGACCCCGCGCCTTGGGATTACTCCAATTGGAGCCTCGTCAACGGACTGCAGTGGATGGGCGACGCCCTCGCCGACGCCGACGGCGACGGCGTGCCGAACTTCCACGACTGGTATCCGTATGATTCTTCTCTCTGGGATCCGCTGCAGGATCCGGACGGCGACGGGTTCGTGAAGGCCAAGGATCCCCGGCCTTCCGACCCCTATAACGCCAGCCCCGTCAACGGGTTGAACTGGGGGCCCGACGTCTATGGCGACATCGACGGCGACGGCATCCCCAATTTCTACGACGCCTATCCGTACGACAGCGGTAACGGGGTCGTGCCCACCGAGCCGGATTCTGACGCCGACGGCATCCCGGACTCCGTCGATCCTTCGCCCTGGGATTATGATAACTTCAGCGCCGCCAACGGCATCAGCTGGCAGTGGGACGCCCGCGGCGACGCCGACAACGACGGCATCTCGAACTTCTACGACCAGTTTCCGTACGACTATTACAACGGCAACGTGCCGGTCTCCGACATGGACGGCGACGGCATCCCCGACGCCGAGGATCCTGCGCCTACCGACCCCACCAACCTGAGCCCGGTCAACGGCGGTCTTTGGTACACGGCCGCCCTGGCCGACGCCGACGGCGACGGGAATCCGAACTTCACCGACCCCTGGCCCTACGATCCGACCAACGGCAACCTGCCGCCTGAATGGAACAGCCCGACGGCCGACACCGACGGGGACGGCATCGCCAACGCGCAGGACCCGGCCCTGGCCGACCCGCTGAACTTCAGCATCTACAACGGCACCGCCTGGTACGGTGCCGCCGTCGGCGACATCGACGGAGATGGCATAGCTAACTTCCGGGACGAACATCCCTACGATT
>JBEDDU010000011.1:0-2755 GCA_041176065.1 Verrucomicrobiota bacterium
GTCGGACTCTTTCGCGGTGGTCATCTCGTTCTGGGCGCCGCGGTAGTTGAACGACACGTTGGTCGAGAACTCGAGCGCACCCACAGGGCGCCGGTAGTCGAGCGCGAGCGTCGCGGACTGCTTCGGCGATCCGGGGATCTGCTGGTCGACGCGCGCGATGGTGTTGCGCGGCACCTTCTTGAACTCGAGGTTGTTGCGGTTCGTCGCGAACTGGGCGCTGAGCCCGCGCACCGGCGTCGCCCAGGTCAAGCCGAAGTCGATGCCGTAGCCGCGGACGTCGTTGCCGCCCGAGATGATGGTGGTCGTGACACCGCCGGCGCCGACGAGCAGGTTGGTGATCTGCGCGTCCTTCCAGTCGATGGCATAGACCGCGACCTCCACCGCGATCCGGCGGTCGGTGTTCCACTTGCCGCCGACCTCATAGCTCCACAGGGAGTCCTGCGGCATGATCGCGCTCGCCGGCAGGCCGGCCGCGGTCGCGGCCGCGACGGCGGCTGTCGATTGCAGCGCGCCGCTGCGGAAGCCCTTGGCGATGTTCAAGTAGTAGAGCGTGCCGTCGGCCGGCTTGAAGGCGAGGTTGAAGCGCGGGTTGACGGAGCTGAAGGACCGATCGGCCTTGCTGCGCACACCGTCGCGCAGGTCGCTGGCCTCACGCTTGTCGTTGTAGTAACGCAGGCCGACCGTGGGAACGAGGCGCCCGTCCATCCATTCCGTCGACAGTTCGCCGAACACGCCCAGCGAGCGCGAGGTGAGATCGCCGGTGCCCGCAGTGTAGACGTTGGGGCCGAGGCCGAACGCTGCGTAGTTGGCCCATCCCTGCTTCTGCGCGGTCTCGAGCTTGGCGTCCTGGTAGAACGCGCCACCGATCCACTTCAAGCCGCCCGCGGTCTTGGACGACAGCCGGAATTCCTGCGACAGCGAACGCGTGTCGACGGCGTTCGTGCTCAGCCACTGGCCCGCGCCGGGGAAGAGGTCGCGCAGGCCCGGCAGAGCGAACACATAGTCGAGCTGGTGGTCCATGTAGGAGGTGGAGCTCACGAAGTCGCCGATTACCGTCGCGGAGTTGATGGTGAGGTTGCCGATGGTGACATCGGTCTTCACGCCGCGAGGTTCGTTGGGGTCAGTGATCCCGCGGTAAGGGTTGGCGGGGCTGCCATAGGAATAGTCCGCTTGGTCGCTTTGTACCTTCCAAGCGGTCGCTTCGACGCTGGTGGCATCGCTCGCCTGATACAGGGCTTTCAGGCGCACATTGTCGTTCTTGATCTTGCCGGTGTTGGCGATGAAGGAGTCCTCGTCGCTCGTGCCGCCGGTGAGCCGGATGCCGAACTTGTCGCTGAAGGGCATGTTCAGCATGAGGTCGCCGCGGTAGCCGTCCGACCCGCCCTGCACGCTGCCGTATCCGGCGCGCACCTCGGCGGCGAAGCCGTCGAGGTCGGGCTTGTTTGTGATGAGGCGCATCGCGCCGCCCATCGTCGACTGCCCGTACAGCGTGCCCTGCGGGCCGCGCAGCACCTCGACCCGCGACAGGTCGAAGACGTTGACCGGCGGGATGTACTGGAGGTTCGGGAGCGAGAACGGGATCTCGTCGATGTAGTAGCCGACCAGCGAGTCGCCGACCGCGCCGGAGCTCACGCCGCGCACCTGCAGCACTTCGAAGCCCGGCGATGCCTTGAAGGTCTGCGAGGCGCCGGGCACGACCTGCACGATGTCGGACATCGAGACCACGCCTTCACGGCGCAGTTTCTCGTCGCTGATGGCTTGGATCGACTGCGGCACCTCGGTCAGCAATTCGCTGCGGCGGGTGGCGGTGACCGTGACGGTCGGCAGCAGGTCCCTTTCGTCGTCGGCAGCCTGCGCCTTCGCGGCGGGCGCGCCGGTCAACAGGACGAGTATCGATGCCGCGGCGGCACGGGAAAGGTCGCGTGAGTTCATGTCCGGATCCCCCGACAGACAGTGTTGGGCCGATACTATACAAATGTATAGCCCGTGACAACGCGGGGCCCGACCGGGCCGCCCAGCCCGAGTTCAGCGGGTGGCGGGTTTCGCGGGTCGGGCCGAGGCCCCTTCCCAGACCAGGCTGTGCATCGCCTTCTGGAAGCGGGCCCACATGTCGGGTTCGTAGGTGGAGCGGCCGAGGATGCCGCGGATGTGGGGATCGAGGATCAACGGGCCGAGCAGCAAGAAGGCGTAAAGGTATGGCAACCAGAGGCGGTCGACCTGCGGGCCGATCCGACCCGCCACATCAAGGCGGTCCAAGCTGCGCCGGATCGATTCCAGGTAGCGACGGAAAAGCCCCTGCCCCCATGCGCTGTTCTCGAGGATGGCGCGGCGCAGGTAGGCGACGAAATCCGGCCATTCGTGGCCGTATCTCACCAGCCAGGCGCGCTCGTATTCCCCGACTTTCGCCGAGTCGAGATCCTCCGTCTCGCGGATCGCGCGGTCGAAGGCGGCGGCCGAGCGTTCGAGGAAATAGGCATCGACCGCCTCGCGCAGGCCCTCCTTCGAGCCGAAGTGGTGCTTGATCAGGCCCGCCGACACCCCGGCCTCCGCCGCGATGGAACGCACCGTCACGCCGTCGAAGCCTTGGGTCGCGATCTGGCGCATGGCCACCCGCAGCAGGCGCGTCCGCCCCTCCGCCCCCACGACGGGCTTGGCGGACTGGGCAGCGGATGCCGCCGGCTTGCGCGGGGTCTTCGCTCGAGGAGCCATCCCCGGAAGTCTAGCCCCGGAATCCGCAGGCCCGATAGCCGGACGG
>JBEDDU010000012.1:0-3009 GCA_041176065.1 Verrucomicrobiota bacterium
GCCCTGCCCCGCCCCTTGGCCATGCTCAGGCGATCTCCCAGTTGTAGGGATGGGAGGAAAGGAATTCGCAGCCCTTCTTCGTGACCACGACGCAGTCCTCGAAGCGGCAGCCGCCGACGCCCGGATAGTAGAGGCCCGGCTCGACCGTGACCGCGTGGCCCGCGACGAGCGGGAGCGGATTGCGCGTGGACAGCGCCGGGTCCTCGTGGATGTCGTAGCCGAGGCCGTGGCCCGTGCCGTGGAAGAAACCGACGTAGACGCCCTTCTCCAGGCCGGTGCGGTAACCGAGCGACTTGAAATATTCCTGCACCACCGTGTGGACCTTGGCGCCGGTCACGCCCGCGCGGATGGCCTTGATCGCGCGGCGCTGGGCCTCGAGCACGGCGAGCACCATCTTACGCTGCTTCGCGTTGGCCTTCCCCTTGAGGTAGGTGCGGGTCATGTCGCCGTAGTGGTGCGAGGCGATGTGGCGCGGATAGATGTCGCAGACGATGAGCTCGCCGGCGCGGACGGGGCCGGAACCGGAGCAGTGGCAGTCGACGGCCTGGTCGCCCGGGGCGATGATCAGGCCGATGTCGCAGAGGGCGCCCTTGCGGAGGATGGCGACCTGCGCCTCCTCCTTGAGGATCTCGGCGGTGAGGGTCCGGCCCTTCCACTGCAGCACGCCTTTCTTGTCGGCCTTCGCTGCGGCGAGCACCTGCTCGACCGCCTGGAAGCCCGCGACGGCGGCGGCGTTGCCCGCGCGGATGCCGGCGAGTTCGGCCTTGGACTTCACCTGGCGCTCCGGGAAGAGCTCGGGCGCGCCGCGCTCGTTCTGCTGGGCGCCGACCGCGTGGAGCTCGAGGCCGAGCTCGCGGAGACGCTGGAAGAGGCCCACCGGGAAATCGGCGGGCACGCGGAAGCGGTGCACGCCGCGTTGCAGGGCCGCGAACACGATCGCATCGGCCACGCCCGCCTTCGGGTTGGTCTTGCGCAGGTCGCCGATGATGGCGGTCAGGTTGAGCACCTCGTCGAAGGCGGATTCGTCCTTCGCGCGGCCGACCTCCATGCCGGGGAGCAGGCCGACGCGACGGCGGCCGACCGAGAAGGCCGGGAACGGATCCGACGCGTGGAAACCGCCGAACCAGCGCAGGTCGGCGTTCTTGGCAGGAGTCGCCATCATCAGGACATCACGGACGGCGGAAGCGGAGGAGCGGGCCATGGGCGGAGGATGACGGATGTCGGCTTCCCGTGAAGCGCAATCGACGGCGCCGGAACCCGGCTTGACGGGTCGGGACCGCGCGGCAGGATGGCCGCGTTCCTGACGACGCGGGTATCGTTCAGTGGTAGGACCCCACTTTCCCATAGTGGTGACACCAGTTCGAGTCTGGTTACCCGCTCCAGGACCACGGGCCGAGGCTTGACCCCGGCCGACCCTCTCGGGATAGTAGGCGTCCTTGGCCACGCGGGTATCGTTCAGTGGTAGGACACCACTCTTCCAAAGTGGATACACCAGTTCGAATCTGGTTACCCGCACCAAGGAAAACGCCGCTCAGTTCCGCCAAGGCAGCTGGCCGGCCGGCGTCACCTCGAGGAATTCCTTCCACGCCTCGACCTCGTCCGCCGAAAGCGACGACGCCACGACCAGGCGCCACTTCGGCTTGGCCGGGGCGCGGCGCAGGGTCATGCCCGCCTGTTCCGGCAGGCGGTTGGCCTTGCGCGAGTTGCAGCGCACGCAGGCCGTCACGATGTTCTCCCAATTGGTCTTCCCGCCGACGTCGCGCGGGACGACGTGGTCGAGGTTGAGCTCCTCGTCGCGGAAAGTCCGCCCGCAATACTGGCAGGTGTTGGCGTCGCGGAGATAGACGTTGCGACGGGAGAAACGGATCTCGCGGCGCGGCACGCGGTCGTACTCGCCGAGCAGGAGCACGCGCGGCACGCGCACGACGATGCACGGCGAACGGACGGATTCGCCCGCGGGCGGGGGAGACTCCGCCGAGAACCTGAGCCACTCCGCGGCGCTGAGCACGCGATGGCCGGCGGCGGGGTCCGAATAGATGGCCGAGGCGCGTCCGCGGAAGAGCAGGCTCATCGCGCGGAGCACGCCGACGATGTTGACCGGCTGCCAGAGACGGTTGAGGACGAGGACGCGTTGTTCGAGGCGCGGAGGCACTGCGCCTCCAAGATGACCCGTCGCGCCGAAGGGTCAACCTCCCCGCATCAACGTCCCTTGCCCGCCGGCACGGGCCGCGGCACGGGCGGGGAAGTCGGCGGGTCGGGCAGGAAGACCGACAGCGCGCCCTTGACCTCGGCGGGCATGGGGAAAGGCACTCCGTCGATCTCGACGCGCAGGTTTTCGAGGAAGTTCGCGCGGAGTTCCGTGGGGCCCTTCACGTTGATGACCGCGGGCTTGTCCCGGGGCGAGAGCACGCCCAGGCCGGGGACCTCGCCGGTGTTGAGTTCCACGACCTGGTAGCGGACGCCGGTCTTGGTGGACCGCAAGGTGATCTGGTGAGGACGGCCCGCCGGCGGGACCGGCCGGACGACGACGGGAGCGGTTGGCTCCGGTCGCCGGGCCGGCGACGGCGAGCTCAGGTAAAAACCGCGATCAGGATCGCGATGGCCGCGATGCCGATGACGCCGTAGATCAGCATGTCGCGGCTGATCGCCAGCGGCGCGCCGACGGACTCGGGTTCGAAGGCCGCGTCCTCGTCGGCGCCGGCTTCGAGCGGGCGGCGGGAGGCCTTGGCGGAATGATGGGTGTTGAAGTCGGCGGCGGCCTTCTCGTCATCGAGGCGCAGGTACTTCGCGTAGACCTTGACGAAGCCGCGCTTGTAGACGTCGGCGAGCGGGATGGACTCGAACTGGTTGGCCTCCATGGACTGGAGGTAGTCGGTGCGGATCTTGGTGAACTCCGCGGCCTCGCGGAGGGTCACGCCCAGTCGCTGACGGGCTTCTTGGAGGCGTTCGCCGAGGGTTTGCATGGCCTGACTTTCGCCCGCGGGAGGGAAATAGGCAAGCCTCCGGTGG
>JBEDDU010000013.1:0-3346 GCA_041176065.1 Verrucomicrobiota bacterium
GCGGGCGTCACCCCGAAGGTGAAGTGTTGGTTGGCGTCGAGGTCGAAGGACAACGTCAGCGGCATCCCGGCCGGGATCGGTTGGGTCACGCCCGTGAAGACCGGACGGGCTTCCACGCCGGCGCCGGCCCAGAACGTGATGCGGATGGGGCCGCCGGGGGCCACGATGCGATGCGGGCCCGAAGGGCGGAAGTCGGCGGCGAAGGGCAGGGGCTGGCCGCGGGGCACGATCTCGTGCAGACCGCGGTCGGTCTGCAGGCTCAGGGAGTCGCTGGAGACCGGCGTCAGCAGGCTGCGTCCGTAGAGATGGAGGAGCAGGGCGTGGTAGGCGGCGCCGCGGGCGACGGCCACCTGCATGTCGAGGGCCGAGTCGAAGCGGTGCACCAGGAATTCGCCGAACGACTCCTTCAGCGCCTGGATCACGAGCGGATTGAGCGAGCTGCCGCCCACCGCCAGCAGGAAGCCGATCTGGGAGGGGCGAAGCTTCGCGCGTTCGAGCGCATCGGTGATCGGCGCGAAGACCGAGCAGCTCAGCGTGTATTCGTCCTCGTCGGCCTGCAGGCTCTCGGCGTCGAGGAAGGGCGTCATCAGCTCCGCGAAGCGGAGCCCGTCGAGCGCGGGCGAGGACAGCTTCAGCTGGGAGCCGTCGGCGAGGCGCACCGTCTGCACGCCCGGGTAGGTCTTGACCGTGTCGGCGAGGACCTCGGTCAGGTCGGCGCCGTGGGCTTGGCGATGGACCAGCAGTTCGCAGAGGCCGACCTTGAGCTGTTCGGCCGTGGCGAGCAGCTGGGGTTCGAGCTGTTCCTTGCGCACCTCGTATTCCCAGTCCTCGGGCGGGATGCGGTTCTGCCGGGCCAGTTCCGGGATGAGCACCTGGTGCACGATGGCGCGGTCGATGTCGGCGCCGCCCAGCCGGTGATAACGCGAGACCGCGCGGGGGCTGACGCTGAGCGTCCCGTCGGGCAGGCGTCGCAGCGTGAAGATCGCGACGTCACAGGTGCCGCCGCCGAAATCGACGATCATCGTCTCCGTCTCATCGGCGACCCCGTCGAGGATCGCCGGGCCTTGGCGGGCGAGGAAGTCGAGGAACGCCGCGAGCGGCTCGTCGAGCAGGTCGCCGTGGCCGAGGCGGAGCCCGGCGAGGTCGGCGGCGAGGAGCGTGTCTTCGCGCTGGGAGATCTGGAAGGAAGCCGGCACCGTGACGACCGTGCGCGCGACGGCGCCCGGCGTCTGGTCGCGCAGGAAGCGCAGGACCTGGCCGGAGACCTCGGCGGGGCTGCGGCAGCCGGACTTCGCCTGGGGATAGGTCCGGCCGATGCCCATCTCGTTCTTCGCATCGGCCAGATAGTTGACGAACGGGCGCAGGCCCAGTTCGACGGAGCGGGAGAGGCAGCGGCGGGCTCCTTCGCCGACCAGTTGCCGGTCGGACAGCTGGCTGACGACCGAAGGCACGAGCACCGAGGTGAAGTCGCCGCTCAGCGTCGGTTGGGCGACTTCCAGGCAGACGGCTGGCTCGATGGTTTCTGGTTCCGAGGGCGACCAGCGGATTTCGGCGACCGTCGAATTCGTGGTCCCGAGGTCGATGCCCAGCACCCGGCAGGCCTTGAGGCGAGGGCGGAGCTTGGCCCCCGGGGGTCGCAGGTAGGGCAGTGGGTTCATCGGAGGGCGGTTTGTAGGCGCACCCAGGGTTCAAGGCAACCGAGGAGGGTGGAGTCCTTATCTTAAGAATAGATGAAACCCCTCGGTGACCCTTGGGGTTAAATCCATAGCCCCCTGTCATGACCCCCTTCCTCCGCCTAGCATTGGTCATCATCCTCAGCACCGGAGGGCTGGCCCAGGCCGCTCCCAAGAAGACGGCCAAGAAGGCCCCCGAGCCGGTGATCAAGGCGGCGCCCGTCGCCACGCGTCCGGTCGTGGCCGTCGCGGACCGCGCGGCCATCTGGCATACCTGGACGGACAAGGAAGGCCGCAAGGTCGACGCCCAGTTCTGCGGGCTCTCCGGCGAGTTCATCACCATCCAGACCCGGGACGGACGGACCTATCACTTCAAGACGGACATCCTCGTGCCCGAGGACGTCGTCTTCGCCAGGCAGTGCCTCGACCGCAGCCGGACGAACAGCTTCAGCCGGGACATCATCGCCTCGGCCGCCGCGGACATCGACCGTCTGGTCGACGCCGTCCTCAAGGCCAACCAGCAGGCGAGGAACGCGCCGGCCACGGACGAGGAGTTCCTCCGTCGGATCTATCTCGACGCCGCCGGCCGGATCCCGACCGCCAAGGAAGCCGACGCCTTCCTCGCGAGCGCCGCGCCGGACAAGCGCGCCAAGCTGATCGACGACCTCGTCTTCTCGCCGGGCTACTCCATGCAGATGTTCAACTGGATGGCCGACCTCCTGCGCGTGAAGGACACCTTCGGCAAGGGCATCCCTGCGTTCACCTTCGAGGACTGGCTCAAGACCCGCCTCGCCGCGAACACGCCCTGGGACAAGATGGTCTTCGAGATGGTCACCGCGGACGGCCGGCTGTGCGACAACGGCGCGACCGGCTTCATGCTCTTCGACGCCGAGATGCCGCTGGACGGCGTCTCCAACCTCATGACCACGTTCCTGGGCACCAACATGGCGTGCGCCCAGTGCCACGACCATCCGCTCGCGGACTGGACGCAGAAGGATTTCTACCAGATGGCCGCCTTCTTCGGCGCCACCGACGGCAAGGACGAGGGCGTCCTCCGGGAGATCCAGCGCGTCGCCAAGGCCGACAGCGCGGTCAACAAGGCGGCCGTCCGCAAGATCGCCGAGATGAACGCCTTCCGCCTCGAAGACGGGAAGAAGCAGGCCCTGACGCTGCCGAAGGATTACAAATACAAGGACGGCAAGCCCGGCGATTCCGTGGCGCCGGCCCTGATCGCGTGGGCCAAGGCCGACAAGTCCCTGCCGGCCTACAACGTCAGCACCAAGGATCCGGCGGCGCTCCGCGACGAGTTCGCCCGCTGGCTGACCAGCCCGCAGAACCCGCGCTTCGCGACGAACATCGCCAACCGGGTCTGGAAGAAAGCCTTCGGCCTGGGCGTGATCGAGCCCATCAACGACATCGACGACCTCTCGCAGGCGAGCAGCCCGGAGCTCCTCGCGCACCTGACCTTCATCATGAAGGCCGCGAAGTTCGACCTTCGGGAGGTCCAGCGCGTCATCTACAACTCCCAGACCTATCAGGCGCAGGCGAGCCCCACGCCGGACCTCGGCAAGGCCAAGTATCTCTTCAACGGACCGATCGTCCGCCGCCTGACGGCCGAGCAGGCCTGGGACAGCCTCGTCGTCACCGCCGTCGGCACCTATGCCGACAACGTC
>JBEDDU010000014.1:0-6021 GCA_041176065.1 Verrucomicrobiota bacterium
GAGTTGACGAAGCGGAGGATCTTCTCGTCGTCCTGGATCGTGCCGATGAAGCGCTTCTCCTTGGAAACCTGGCCGCGGAGCCAGGGCAGGATGGCGGCGAAGGTCGCATGACGCTTCTCGGTGTCGAGGGTCTGGTAGAGGGCGCCGCCGAAGACCTTGGCGTCGCCGCCCTTGGCCTGGTACTTGGCTTCGATGTAGGCCGCGGCCTGCTCGATCATGGCGAGGGTCAGCTCGTAGCAGGCCTTGTCGTCATCGGCCCAGGAGATGAAGCCGTGCTGGCCCATCATGATGGCCTTGATGGCCGGCTGCTGGCGGGAGATCTCCTGCATGGCGAGGCCGAGCTCGAAGCCCGGGCGCATCCACTTCACGTAGGCCATCTTGCCGGCGAAGATCTCCTTGGTGAGGGCTTCGCAGTTCTTGGAAGCGGCGATGGAGATGATCGCGTTCGGGTGCATGTGGTCGACATGCTTGCCGGGCAGGAAGCTGTGCAGCGGGGTGTCGATCGACGAGGCGCGCGGGTTGAGGTTGAAGGTCGCGTGGTTGTACATCGCGACCATGTCGTCCTCGGCCTGGGACTTCAGTCCCTTGTCGGCGCGGGCGGCGTAGGACTTCTGGAGGCCGATGAGCTTGTCCTGGTAGAGGGAGGAGAAGTTGTCGCGGTTGCTGGTACGGAGGTCGCCGCCGGAACCCTTGACCCAGAGGACCTGGGTGTCGGCGCCGGTTAGCGGATCCTTTTCGACGATCTTGGAGGAGGTGTTGCCGCCGCCGGTGTTCGTGATGCGCTGGTCGGCTCCGAGCTTGTTGGAGCGGTAGACCAGACGGCCGACCGGATCGAGCTTCGCGGCTTCGGCATCATTCCAGAGGTGGGAGACGTACTTGTAGTGGGACATGTTTGTTACGTGGAAACGGGTGAGGGGTGAGTAAGGGGTTTTATGACTTCTTTAAACCATTAAACTTGGCCTGGGCGGCGGCCCATGCCGCAGTGGGGTTGGGTTTGTAAGTTACTACCTCGAAGGAGTTTCGGACGACCTTGCGCAGTTCGTCGAGGTTCTTGAGCTCCTTCATGGCGATGGCTTGGACGAGGATGTTGCCCGCCGCGGTGGCTTCGACCGGTCCGGCGATGACCGTACGGCCGGTGGCGTCGGCGGTCGCCTGATTGAGCAAGGCGTTTCGGCAGCCGCCGCCGACGATGTGCAGGCGCTTCAGCTTCCGTCCGGTGAGCTTCTCCATGCCGTCCATCTCGACGCGGTAGAGGAGCGCGAGAGATTCGAGCACGCAGCGCGCGATCTCGCCGTGCGTCTTCGGCACCGGCTGCTTGGTCTCGCGGCAGAAGGCCTGGACCTTGGCGACCATGTCGCCGCGCTTGGCGAAGCGGATATCGTCAGGACGAATGAACGAGCGGAGCGACGGTGCCTTGAGCGCAAGCTTCACGATCTCGGCGTAATCGGAGACCTCGCCTTTCTCCATCCACTCGCGGCGGCACTCCTGGAGCACCCAGAGCCCGACGAGGTTCTTGAGAAAGCGGGAGGTGCCGCCGAAACCGACTTCATTGGTGTACTTGGCCTTGCGCACGGTCTCGTTGACCAGCGGCTTCGGGAGTTCCACGCCAAGGAGAGACCAGGTGCCCGAGGAAAGATAGGCCCAGTCGTCGCCCTTGGTGGCGGGGACGGCGGCGACGGCCGCGGCGGTGTCGTGCGCGCAGGTCGTGACGACCTCGGCCTTGCCGAGTCCGGTTTCCTTGGCGAGGTAAGGCAGCATCTTGCCGAGCTTCACGCCGGGCGCGACGGGCTTGGGGAATAGGTGCTTCGGGATGCCGAGTTTCTTCAGCACCGGCCAGGCCCAGTCGCGCTTGCGGGTGTCCCAGCACTGGCTGCCGGAGATCAACGTCTCTTCGGCGCGGGCCTTGCCGGTGAGCAGCCAGGTGATGTAGTCGCCGATGAGCAGGAACTTGTCGGCGAACCGCAGCATCTCGGGACGGTTCTCGGCGTCGTCGAAGAGCTGGTAGAGCGTGTTGATGGAGATCGAGGCGATGCCGGTGCCTTCGAAGATCTCCTTCTGCGAGAAGCGGCGCATGGCCAGCTCGTAAGCCTTGAAGCTGCGCTCGTCGCGATAGGTGAACGGAAGCGAAAGGAGCGGACCGTCGCCCTTGAGCAGGACGTAGTCGACGCCCCAGGAATCGCAGGCGACCGACTTGACCGGGCCGAGCTTGGCGCCCTTGGCCAGGCCGATGCGGATCTCGCGGAAGATGCGGATGATGTCCCAGCGCAAGGTGCCGTTGGCGGTGATGGCTCCGTTGGAGAAACGGTGCACCTCCTTCATGGTGAACTTGCCGGCCTTGAGCTGGCCGAGGATGACGCGCCCGGATTCGGCTCCGAGGTCGATGGCGAGGTAATGGGACATGGTCAGAAGGGGCAGGGGGGTGAAATGGCTCACATACCGAGCATTTTCTGCCGGTAATGTTCGTCCGGTCGTCCGGCGATTCGCTCGCACTGCTCAGAAGTCAGGAAGACCGGGCCGCCCAAGGAAGCGGCGCCGACGAAGATCTCCGCAGCTTTCTCGGCCATGAGCAAGGAACCGAGGACGGACTTGGGGGAGGAGCCGACGGCGATGATGCCGTGGTTCTGGAGCAGGATGATCTTAGGGGCGCGTCCGGTGCGCTTGACGAACGCGACGACTTCACGGCGGATGGCCTGGGAAAGGCCGAGGCCGGGTTCGGCGTAAGGCACGAAGACGGATTCGACCCCGCACATCACGATTTCGTCCGGACAAGCGCGTCGCTCGGCGAACTCGCGGGCACGCGGAGAACAAAGGAGCTGATTAACCGCGATCGCGTGGACATGTCCGACGCAGCGCACGCCGGGCAGGGTGAGCAGATAGGCGTGGAAGAGGGCTTCGATCGATGGCTTCTTGGCCGCGGGATCCAGGCGGGCGGCCAGCAGGGCCTCGTCGACCTCGACATCCGTCGCGGAGGATCTGTCCAACAGGGGCAGCAAGCGGGAGAACGCGCAATGCGTGACGTCCGCGGAAGAAAGGCTCGCCAGATTGGAACCGGAGGCCTTCACCGCGAAGGTCTCTTCGTCGAGGCGGATCGAAGTGTTGCCTTCGCCGAGGATCGCCATGCGCAGGCGTTCGCCGCCCAGCTGATGAGACAGTTCGAGAAGCGACTGGACAGGGTCGTTCGACATACCTCGGAAGGACGAGGCCTGATCAGACAGAGGTGAGGACGCGCTCCGGGAGCAGCTTGACCTTGGCTTTCTGGACGTCGGCTGCGCTGGCGTCGGTGACCAGGAAGAGCGAAGTGACGTCGCGGGTGACGGCGCAAGGACCGCCGCGACCGAGCTTCACCTTGTTCATGCAGATCAGGACTTCGTCGCTGCGACGGATGACTTCGCGCTGCTGGTGCGAGATGTCCCGCTGCGAATTCCAAAGACCGTTTTCGTCGATGCCTTCGGCGCCCAGCAGGGCCACGTCGAAATTCCAGCGGGCGACTTCCTCGAGCGTACGGTCGCCGGCGACCATCGCATGGCGGGTCAGGAAGAGACCGCCGGGGATGTAGACTTCGACGCCCGGGAGGCAGGAGATCAGCTGGGCGGTAGGCAGGCAGGTCGTGACGATCTGCAGGTCGGGCACGCCGGCGGCGGCGATGGCTTCAGCGGCGAAGAAGATGGTCGAACCCGAATCCAGGTACACGGTCATACCGGCCTTGACGCGCGAAGCGGCGAGATTGCCGATGCGGCGCTTGGCCTCGGCGTCTTCGATCTTGCGATCGTCGAGCGGAGGGAAGTTGCGGTTGAAGTCCGAAAGCGCTCCGCCATGCGTACGGGTGATGCGACGCTGGTTCTCGAGTTCGGTCAGATCGCGGCGAGCCGTCGCCTCCGAGACGTTGAACTGCTTGCAGATCTCCAGGACCGGCACGTATCCGACTTTGGAGAGAAGCTTGGCGATGGCTTCGCGGCGGGCTTCGATGATGTGGCGGGCTACTTTCATAAAGTCAGAGGGTTTAGGGCTATGTGACTTCCCGTTATGAGCGTATCCAATCGAGCAATCAATAACGCAATCCGCAGAGCAATCCGGATTTAGGTTTATTTCGCACAATATACATTATGTCTAATTAAGGATAAGATAACAATGACGGGCTATAAAATGATTAAAATGGTATTTTCTTGGGGCTAATCACCCTTTGGTTATCTTGACGAACCCCAGCCATGATTGCCTCGATTCGCTCATATTGCAGCCAGATCATGGTTTTGACGGTATTTTCAGCCCTTTTCACGGGTTGCGCTTCAAATCCAGAAACTCCGACCGCCAAGCCGGTGATCGAGGAACCCATCTTCACGGGGCTGCACATCGAACAAGGTCCGACGTCCCTAGGCTGTGAGCCTCGCCGGCATCCGGTCACCGCGCTGGTCCTCCACCATACCGCGGGCTCCCTGCCCTCCTCCCTGGAGATCCTCCAAGGCAAGGACCCCAAGCGCCAGGTCGGCGTCCACTATGTGGTGACCGACGAGGCCAAGCCCCGGGTCATCCGCATGGTGCCGGAGAACATGGCCGCCTTCCATGCGGGTAAGAGTTCTTGGGGAAAGCTGGATGGATTGAACCAGCATTCCATCGGCATCGAGATCATCAACTACGACGGTAACGTGTATCCTTATTCCGACGCGCAGGCTGAGATCATCTTCGCTCTCTGCGCCGAAATCATCCGACGCCATGACATCAAGCCGTGGAACGTCGTCGCGCACTCCGACATCGCCATCGGCCGCAAGGTCGACCCGGGTTCGAAGTTTCCCTGGGCCAAGTTAGCGAAGCTCGGCATCGGCGCTTCGCCGCTGCCCGACGAACTCAAGGAACGCATCGCCCGTGGTCGCGTCGCCACACCGGCGCATTTCCGTCAGCTCCTCAAGGACTACGGTTATGCCGTCGGGCCTGATGAGGCTGCGCTCAAACTCGCGACCGAGGCATTCCAGCGCCACTTCCGTCCGTCCAAGATCGACGGCGTCATCGACGTCGAATCGACCGCCATCCTGGAGTGCTTGGTGCGTCGATATCATTCCGCGCCCTACCGTCCGGCCGACCTCAGGCTCTGAGCTGTAAGCCGAACAGGCGCAAGACCTTGTTGGCGTAACCGCGCAGCATGTCGCGTTCCGGATAGTCGAGCTTGTCGAGGAAGACGGCGTAGACGGCCATGCCTGCTCCGCCGGCCAGACCCATGGAGACCACGAGGTTGATCTTCTCGTTCACGTGGCCGCCGAGGATGTTATGCAGTAACGCGTAACCCTGGAACGACACGATGGCCAGGAGCGCCGAACCTCCGATGACCTGCAAGGCGGGCTTGAGCAGGCTCTCGGTGAGGAATTCCGGGGCGTGCTTCTTCAGGTAGTGGCGTAGCACGAAATACTGCCAGAGCGTCGAGACAGCGTTCGCCCAGGCCAGACCTTCGACCCCTTGGCCCATCCAGACCGCCACGATCGAACCCGTGGCGTTCACGACCAGCGCATGGATGGCGGCGATCAGCGTGGCCTTGGTCTGGCCGGCGACGTTCAAGGCACGGGTGACGATCGAGATCATCGCGTAGAACGGCATGGCCAAGGCGAAGATCACGAGCAGCCGGCTCGTATTGACGCAGTCACCCGAGCCGAAGTTGCCGTAATTGAACAGCAACTGGACGATCGGGACCGCGAGCGCGATCAGTCCGAAGCCGGCGCCGACGTTGATCGCCAGCACGAGACGCATGCCGCGTCCGTAGTTGCGTGCCAAGGCCGGGACATCGCGCGCGGCGAAGGCCGTGGCGAGCGCAGGAAAGATCACGACGGCGATCGAGGCCGAGAACAAGCCGATGGGCAGTTCGACGATGCGGTTGGCGATGTAGTAATACATCAGCCCGGCGTCGTTGACGTTGTAAGCCAGCGCACGGGAGACGAGGACGTTGACCTGCTGTACGCCGGCCCCGAGCGCGGCCGGCAGGAACGCGATGCTGAGGGTCTTCCACGCGGCTTCGTCGACGTGGACCAGCCCCGGGCGCCA
>JBEDDU010000015.1:0-9229 GCA_041176065.1 Verrucomicrobiota bacterium
GCTGGTTGCCTGTCGCGCCTTGGTATTGGGGGGCGGCCGGGGCCGCGTTAGGGGTGGGCGGGGGCACCGGCAGGCCGGCGGCGAGCTGGGTCTGCTGGAGCGGGGTCCAGTTGGCCATGCCGTTGGTCCAGACCAACGTGTCGATCGAAATGACGCGGTTGGCGATGAGCTGGCGCATGGTGGCCTCGTCGACCGGACCGATGCGATTGCCGTTCTGTTCGTAATACCACATGAGGCAGGTGTATCCGGCGTGAGGCGGGGGTGAAAGCCAAAACCGGACGTCGCGTCTACGGGCAATAAATAGGCCGCCCATTGGGCGGCCTATTTATCAGGAAGTCTCCGGGCTTAGTTGAAGATGACGCCTTCCGAGTCATGCTTGACCGTGATCATCTCGACGATCGACCAGATCGGGTTCACGAGCAGGCCGAGTCCGCAGGCCACGAGCAGGCCAAGCTTGATGAAGCCGTGCTTCTTGTGACCGGAGTAGAAGTTATGGATGCCGAGGCCTCCGAGGAAGAGGGCAAGCAGGATGTAGGTGGTGCGGCTTTTGGGGGCGGTGTTTTCAGTCATGATCGTAGGTGATAAGGGCTGACCCAATAGTTATGATACTCTTGCGTAAACAAAAAAAGGCCATGTGAACATGGCCTTTTGGTAACGGAGTGGCGTCGGTTTGCTCAGCCCTTCCAGATGCGGAGGAGGGCGTCGGCCATGTCGGAAGGCGTGGCCGCGACGGAGATGCCGCACTCCTGGAAGATCTTGATCTTGGCGGCGGCGGTATCCTCGGCGCCGCCGATGACGGCGCCGGCGTGGCCCATGCGACGACCAGCCGGAGCGGTGGCGCCGGCGATGAAGCCCGCGACGGGCTTCTTGCAGTGCTGCTTGATCCAGCGGGCGGCTTCGACTTCGGCGTTACCGCCGATTTCGCCGATCATGATGATGGCCTCGGTCTCCGGGTCGTCGTTGAAGAGCTTGATGACGTCGAGGTGCGAGGTGCCGTTGACGGGGTCGCCGCCGATGCCGACGCAGGTCGACTGGCCCTTGCCGCGGCAGGTGAGCTGCCAGACGGCCTCGTAGGTCAGGGTGCCGGAGCGGGAGACCACGCCGACGTTGCCGCGCTTGTGGATGTAGCCCGGAGCGATGCCGATGCGGCAGCCGCCGGAGGACCTGTCGCCGCGACCAGGGGTCACGAGGCCGGGGCAGTTCGGTCCGATGAGGCGGGTGCGACGGCCGGCCATGGCGCGCTTGGCGCGGACCATGTCACGGACCGGGATGCCCTCCGTGATGGCCACGGCGAGGTCGAGGTCGGCGTCGAAGCACTCCAGGATGGCGTCGGCCGCGAAGGGCGGGGGGACGAAGATCGCGGAGACCGTGGCGCCGGTCTGCTTGGCGGCTTCGGCGACGGTGTTGAAGATCGGGACCTTCTTGCCGGCGTGTTCGAAGACCTGGCCGCCTTTGCCCGGGGTGACGCCGGCGACGACCTGCGAGCCGTAGTCGAGCGACAGGCGGGCGTGACGCGCGCCGAAGTCGCCGGTGATGCCCTGGACGAGGATGCGGGTGTCTTCTTTGACGAGGATGGACATGAGAGTGAGCGGTGAGGGGTTACTTGTTGTTGACCAGCTTCACGATCTTCTGGGCCGCGTCGGCCATGGAGTCGCCCGACACGATGGTCAGGCCGGAAGCGGCGAGGGTGGCCTTGCCGGCTTCGACGTTGTTGCCTTCGAGGCGGACCACGAGGGGGAGCTTGAGGCCGGTCTCCTTGACCGCCTCGATGATGCCGGTGGCGATCACGTTGCAGTCCATGATGCCGCCGAAGATGTTCACCAGGATGCCCTTCACGTTGGCGTCGCCCAGGATGATCTTGAAGGCCGCCGTGACCTGGTCCTTGGTCGCGCCGCCGCCGACGTCGAGGAAGTTGGCCGGGCTGCCGCCGAAGTGCTGGATGATGTCCATCGTGGACATCGCGAGGCCGGCGCCGTTGACGAGGCAGGCGATGTTGCCGTCGAGGGCGATGTAGGAGAGGCCGTATTTCGAGGCCTCGATCTCCTTGGCGTCTTCCTCGTTGAGGTCGCGGAGGGCGACGACGTCAGGGTGGCGGAAGAGGGCGTTGTCGTCGAACGACACCTTGGCGTCGAGGGCGAGCAGCTTGCCTTCCTTGGTGACGAGGAGGGGGTTCACTTCGACCATCGCGCAATCCTTCTCCCAGTAGAACTGGTAGAGCTTCGTCACCAGCGTGACGCACTGCTTGAAGAGGTCGCCGGAGAAGCCGAGCGAGAAGGCGATCTGACGGGCCTGGAAGGCCTGGAGGCCCACGGCGGGGTCGACCTGCACCTTGAAGATCTTCTCCGGGGTGTGATGGGCGACGTGTTCGATCTCCATGCCGCCTTCGGTCGAGGCGACGATGACCGGGAAGGAAGTCGCGCGGTCGAGGAGGATGGCGAGGTAGTACTCGTCGTCGCGGCCGTCGGGGCGCTTGCCCAGGTTGGCGGCCTCGGTGAAGTAGATGGTCTGGACCTTGCGGCCTTCGGCGCCGGTCTGGGCGGTCACGAGGGTGTTGCCGAGCATCGCCTTGGCGTTCTCGAGGGCTTTCTCCTTGGTCGGCGAGAACTTCACGCCGCCCTTGAAGCCGTCGGTGAACGTGCCTTTGCCGCGGCCGCCGGCGTGGATCTGGGACTTCACCATGATGCCGCCGGAGACGTCGATCTTGGCGAGCGCGCCTTCGAACTCGGCGGCGGATTTGACCGCCACGCCCTTGGGCACGGCGACGCCGAACTTCTCGAAGAGTTCCTTGGCTTGGTATTCGTGGATATTCATGGAAACGGGGCGGGTGCGGATTAACCCTTCAGCTCGGCTTCCTTGGCCTTGAGGTTCTTCTCGATGTCGGCCGTGAACTTGTCGGTGTGCGTCTGGATCTCCTTCTCGGAGCGCTTCAGTTCGTCGTCGGTGACGAGCTTGTCCTTGTTGCCTTTCTTGAGGAGTTCGAGGGCGTCGCGACGGGCGTTGCGCACGCGCACCTTGCCTTCTTCGGCCATCTGGGTGGCCTTCTTGGCGAGCTCGAGGCGGCGTTCGCCGGAGAGGGAGGGGACGGGGCAGCGGAGGAAGTTGCCCTGCGGGACGGGGTTGATGCCGATGTTGGCGGCTTGGATGGCCTTGCGGATGTCCTCCATGGCGGCCTTGTCGAAGGGCTGCACGACGATGTTCTGGGCGTCGGGCGTGGTGATCGCGGCCATGTCCTTGAGGCGTTGGGTCATGCCGTAGGCTTCGACGTGGACCTGGATGTTCTCGATCATCAGGGGCGAAGCCTTGCCGGTGTGCAACGTGGCGAATTCGTGCGAGGTATGGTCGACCGCCTTCTTCATGGCGTTGGCGCCGTCGGCGATGATTTTCTTGAGGTCCATGGGATAGGGTAGGGTGCGTTGTTGTTGGAAAATCAGGCGACGAGCGTGCCGATGCGCTGGCCGAGGACGGCCTTCTTCACGGCGCCCTTCTCGGACATCGAGAGCACGATGATCGGGAGCTTGTTGGCCTCGCAGAGCGAGAAGGCTTCGGCGTCCATCACGCCGAGGCGCTTCTGGAGGGCTTCGGCGTGCGACACGCGGTCGTAGCGCTTGGCGTCCTTGTGCTTCATCGGATCCTTGTCGTAGACGCCGTCGACCTTGGTGGCCTTGAGGATGGCGTCGGCGCCGATCTCGTTGGCGCGGAGGGCGGAGGCGTAGTCGGTGGTGCAGTACGGGTTGCCCGTGCCGGCGACGAAGATCACGATGCGACCGCGCTCGAGGTGACGGGTGGCGCGGCGCTGGATGAAGGGCTCGGCGATGCGGTCCATCGGGATGGCGGTCATCACGCGGCATTCGAGACCGGCCTTCTCGAGTCGGTCCATCAGGGCGAGGCCGTTGATGACCGTGGCGAGCATGCCCATGTTGTCGCCCGTGGTGCGGTCGGTGCCGTTGGCGCGCGCCCCGACGAGGCCGCGGAAGATGTTGCCGCCGCCGACGACGACCGCGACCTGGGTGCCGACCTTCTGGACCGCGCGGAGTTCCTCGGCGAGGCGGTCGAGCACGGTGCTGTCGATGGATTCGCCGGTGGCGTCGTTGCGGAGGGCTTCGCCGCTGATCTTGAGCACGATCCGACGATACTTCGGCTTCTGGGAGGCGGAGGCGGGCATACAGGGGAAATGAGACAGACCTACCCCAGCGTCAACCCCGCCTTGGTCTCGCTTGACTCCGACCCCCGACTCGCTGTTCAGTCGGGATGCGAAGACCCGTGGTGTAACGGTAGCACAAATGATTTTGGTTCATTTTGTCGGGGTTCGAATCCCTGCGGGTCTACGCTCCTCCGGTCGCGGAAACGCACCAAAGAAGAACCCCGGCGAGCCGGGGTTCCTGAGGGGGCTGTAAGGGCGGCTTAAGCGCGACCGAGGTATTCCTTATTCTCGGTGCTGACCTTGATCTTCTCGCCCTGCTTGATGAAGAGCGGGACGTTGACCTGCAGGCCGTTCTCGCAGGTGACGGTCTTCTGGACGTTGCCGGCGGTGTCGCCCTTGACGGCGGGCGGGGCTTCCAGGACTTCGACGACGACGGAGGGGGGGAGGTCGACGGTGACCGGCTTGTCTTCGACGAAGAGGACCATGTAGGAAGTGCCCGGGATCAGGAACTCCTTGGACTCCTCGAGGGAGACTTCGGAGACGTAGTATTCCTCGAAGGTGTTGGGGTCGGAGAAGACGTAGCTGCCGTCGGCCTGGTAGGACAGCTCGAGCTGTTTGATGGAGTTGTCGAAGACCTCGAAGCTGACGCCGATGCCGCAACGCACCGGGATCTTGGCGCCGGTCTTGATGGAGCGGAGCTCCATCTGGACGTAGGAGGCGTTGTTCGGGGGGGTGCGGACGACGCACTCGAGAACGATGCAGAGCTCGCCGTTGTAGCTCATGATGTTCTTCTTCTTGATACGATTGACGGGAAGGTTGGCCATGGGAGTAAGGGCGGACACAAGCGGACGCCTTCGGGACGGTCAAGCCGGACTTGCCCGCAAGGCAGGGGAGGGTGCCTGCACCCCCGTAAAGACGGGTCTTCGTCGGGGTGGCGGACTATTCGACGGTGAAGAGCACCCCGCCGATCTGGTTGATCTTGATGGCGGGGGCCGTGCCGCCCGTCGCGCTAGCGGCCGCGCTGGCCTTGGCCGCGTTGGAGCCTTCCACGGAGGCGCCGTCGACGGCTTCGATCTCGAAGCCGGTGTAGAGGGTCACGAGGCTGGTGTAGAGCCGGAGGAGTTCGGCCTTCGAGGAGACGGTCATCTCGACGGTCTTGGCGTGCGTGGTGGTCGGGTAGGTCTTCACCACGATGTCTCCGGTGGTGCCGGAGATCATGTTGTTCACCTTGGATTCGACGGCCGCGAGCTGGCCGGGGATCGGCAGGCGGGAAGCCTGGGCCGGATCGAGGCCGCGGTTCTGGGAATTGGCTTCGCTCGCGCGGTTGACGCGGTTGGCGACGTCGTCGGTGCCGGGGGGGCGGGCGGAGTAAAGGCGGAGCTGCTGGTTGGAGTCGCGCATGTCGATGACGACCTCGGCGACGATGAAGGATCCGGTGGTGTATTCCTGGAAGGAAATCGAGAGGATGGCGTCCGCGCGACCGTAGAAGGCCATGTCCGTGCGCGCGATCTTGATGCCGAAGATGCCCTGGTTCCGGATGGCCTTCTTGGTCATCGTGAGGGCGTCGGCCTGCGGGGCGAGGGCCAGGGAGGCGAGCAAGGCGAGGGCGAGGGGTCTCATGGGGATAATCCTTTACGCTGCGGAAGGGGGAGGCAAGACTGCAACCGATGCTGAGCTGCGAGAACCTCACCGTACGGGCGGGTGCCGACGGTCCCGTCATCCTGGACGGCGCCAACGCCCGCTTCCTTCCTCGCGGCCTCAACGCCGTCATCGGTCCTTCCGGCTGCGGCAAGACCACCCTGATGAAGGCCATCCTCGGCATCCTGCCTTCGACCGGGGAGGCGAGCCTCGCCGGCCAGCGCATCACCTGCACCGAAGACCTCATCGGCAAGGTCGGTTTCGCCCCGCAGTTCACCGCCGCCCAGGCCCAGCTCACGGTGGCGGAATCCTTGGAGTATGCCTTGGAGCTCGCGGTGCCCGACGCCGCCGAGCGCACCCGTCGCCTCGAGGCCGTCCTCGGCGTGACCGGCATGTCGCCGCACCGCGACAAGCGGGTCTCCGCCCTCTCCGGCGGCCAGCTCCGTCGCCTCTCCCTCGGTCTCGAGCTCACCCTCGATCCGGCCTGCATGGTCTGCGACGAGGTGACCTCCGGTCTCGATCCGCAGTCGGAAGACCAGATCCTGGCCTTGCTACGCAACCTCGCCGAGGAGCATCACAAGAGCTTCGTCTGCATCATCCACAATCTCGGCAAACTTTACCAGTTCGACTGGGTCACGGTGGTCTACCAGGGCGACGTCGTCTTCCAAGGGTCGCCCGATGAGCTCCTCTCTTATTTCGGCATCCCGGACGGCCTGCGCCTCTACGAAGTGCTCAACGCCTCGGACCTCGCGACGTGGCGCGACCGCTGGGCGATCCATCAGGCCGAAAACCCGGAATCTTACGCCCGCGCGGTGGCCAAGGTCGGCGCCCCCGCCGAGGTCGAGCCTCTGTCTGAGCCCGTCGTCCCCGGCGGCGTCTCCCAGTTCACGACGCTGCTCTCGCGCCGCCTCAAGCTGTTCTTCCGCGACACCGGTTACCTGGGGCTCACCCTCGCCATCACCTTCGGCTTCCCGCTGCTGGTGATCATCTTCAACCTCGAAGGGGCGTGGGACGTCCTCAAGATCCCCATGGATCGCAACACCGCGTCGATGGAGGAGGTGAAGCAGGCCTTGAACGTCCAGATGGCCAACGCCCAGCTGGCCGGCCTCGCCGCCGGCCTGGTGATGTTCCAGGTCATCCTGCTCACCCTCATGGGCGCCAACAACGGCGGCCGCGAGATCTCCGCCGAGCGCGTGCTTTACGAGAAGGAGCGCATGACCGGGCTCCGCCCGTGGGCCTACGCGTTCTCGAAGATCACCTTCGTCTCGCTCATCGCCGTCGCCCAGGGCGCCTGGATGTGCTTTTTCGTGAAACTGATCTGCAACTTCCCCGGTCCGTGGGCCGAGCAGATGGCCATCCTGGCCGGCAGCTGCGTCTCGATGTCGGTCGTCTGCCTGGGTTTCTCGGCCATGCTGACCTCGCCGGAGAAATCGTCCCTCCTGTCGATCTACCTGGTCGGTTTCCAGCTGCCGCTCTCGGGCGTCGTCTTGGCCCTGCCGCCGGCCCTGACCTGGCTCTGCCGCCCGTTCATCAACGCCTACTGGGGCTGGTCCGGCTACATGAAGTCCATGCTCGGGCTGCCTTTATATGATGCTTATACCGCGAGCATGCCCAACCAGAGCGCCTACGTGGCCAGCACGCCCGAGGGACTGGCGGTGCTCCTGATCCAGGGGTTGTTCGGCATCTGCCTGGTCGTCTTCGGGTGCCAGCAGAAGCGCTGGAGCTGAGCCCGTCGGCCGTCGGATTCACCTCAGGCGGGGAAATCGCTGGAACAAATCCCAAAGCGGGCTAGGCTGGAGGGGCAGGGTAGCCTGCGCCCCCTCGTCCCGCATGTCCAAGATCACCCCCCTCTTCTTCGCGCTCGGCATCCCGGTCGTGGTCATCGTGATCCTGGTCGCGATCGTCGTCCCCCGCATGGGCGGCGGCGGCCGCTTCGCCGACCTCACGCCTTTCTCGGTCGAGACCTACCGTCGCGACTGGGCCACGCTCCAGGGCAACAGCTACCGCCTCGAGTGCCAGGTCGAGCAGCAGCTCGCCTTCGTCGAAGGCCGCGGCCGCGTCCTCGCCGTGAAGCCGATCGGCAAGGACCCCGTCGGCCGCATCCCGGTCTTCATCCCCGCCGGCTCCACCGACTCCTTCGAGGTCGGCCAGCGCTTCAAATGCAAGCTGCGGGTCACCCGCGACCTCCTGGTCGTCGAAGCCCTCGAACGTTTCTGAACCTTTCCGCCATGCGTCACCTCATCCTTTCCTGTTTCGGCTGGTGCGCCCTGACCGTCCTCGGCTTCGCGCAGGCTCCGCCGCCCGCGCCCGCGCCCGGCGGCACGTCCGGCGACTACAAGAGCTCGACCTTGGAGGGCGGCGCCGACCGGCTCTTCAACGTCAACAGCGACTCCGTCGACCTGGAGAACGGCACCATGCAGTGGAAGGGCACCACGATGAACCTCGGCAACACCCGCACCGTGCGGGCCCGGTTCGAGCGTTACCTCGCGGCGCCGACCGACAACGGCGACATGAAGCGCTATGTCGCGATCCTCGACCAGATCCAGCTGCTGCTTTCCCCGCAGACCCTGACCAGGGATAACTACTACCGCAACCAGCAGGAGGCCTTCAACCTGCTCTTCAAGGCCGCGGAGTTCGAATTCGACGGCCAGGGTTGCCTGACCATCGCCTCCCAGGTGCAGAAGGCCTGGCGCATGAGCAGTGAATACAAGAACATCGAGGTCACGCTCAACCAGCTGGAGATCCTCCGCAAGACGCAGGAATCCGTCATCATCAACCGCGCCGACCGCATCGAGGAGGCGAACGCCGAGCGTTCCGAGAGCAAGGGCAAGATGGTTTCGAAGGGCTCCACCGGCACGACCGAACTTGGCTTCAAGGTCAAGGACGAGGCCCGCACGCAGGCCCAGATGCTCGCCCAGGGGACCAAGATGACCGCCATCGGCCTCAAGGCCAAGATCGAGTTCCAGTCCCAGATGGTCGCCTTCCTGATGGCCCGTCGTTATCGCCACGCGCTCGTCACCAGCGCCTTCTACCGCGTCGTCTTCAACGCCAGCAACCAGGACGTCGTCGTCGGCGCCAAGGAAGTGAAGGAGTTCTTCCCCGTCTCGGACTTCGTCCCGACCCTCGAGTCCATCGACCTGCTCTCCCGCGAGGCGATCAAGGACGTGGGCAAGGGCATGCAGACGGTCGACGACCTGATGAAGCAGGAGGAGCTCTACGGCGCCTTCGAGCGCCTTCAGGAGACCTTCTTCCTCGGTGAGTTCGAGCCGCCGGTGATGCTTTATCCGCAGGAGAAGAAGCGCCAGATGCTCGCCCTCTGGAAGGACCTCCGCGAACTCCAGCGCCTCGGCGACGAGCGCGACCTTGCGAGCGTCGAGGCCTACGTGAACAAGGTCCGCGGCCAGGCCCGCGATTTCCCCGGCGCCCCCGTGATCTCGAAGGTCAACAACG
>JBEDDU010000016.1:0-5948 GCA_041176065.1 Verrucomicrobiota bacterium
TCCGTGCAGTTCGCCCAAGGGTCCTTGGGCGGATCTTTCGGCCTCAATCCCTTCTCCGTCCCGGCCGCCATCGCCGCCTCGCTCGCCCTTCTGAACTTCCTGCTGGTCGTGAAGCTGTTCCCGGAGACGCTTGCGCCGGACCGTCGGGCTTCCGCTGATGCGAAGAGACCTTCGGTCTTCGACCTCGCCACGGTGCGTTCCTCCGCCGTCCGCCGGACTTCGTTTGCGAACCTCGTCTACCAGGTCGCCTTCACCGGCATGGAGAACACCATCGTGTTCCTGACCTTGGCGCTCTTCGCCTACAGCCCCCGCGACAACGCCTGGCTCTTCCTCTTCAACGGAGCCTGTATGATCTTCGCGCAGGGCCTGGCCCGTCAGCTGGTGAAGCGCCTCGGCCAGCGCAAGGTCGTGATGCTCGGCATGGTCATCGCCGCCGTCGCCTTCGTCTGGGTCGCGCTGATCCCGCCCACGCTCGCCGCCGAAGGTTCCGGTGCGAAGACCTCATTCTACCTCGGGCTCGGCCTGATCTCCTTCGCCACGGGTCTGATCCTGCCCAGCGTCTCAGCCTTGGTCTCCCTCTACTCCGATTCCTCGGAGCAGGGACGAAACCTCGGCATCCTTCGTTCCGCGGGCTCGCTCGCGCGCGTCATCGGTCCGGTGACCGCGGCGTTGCTCTACTTCCACTTCGGCTCCCACTTCTGGGTCTACCTCGGCGGCGCGTTGCTGATGCTGCCGGCGATCTGGATCGTCCGCGGCCTGCCCGATCCGGTCTCCGAAAGCACTTCGGCCTAAGCCTTCGCCAGGCTTCGCCCCAAGGCGTCTCCGCCGCGGATCGCGTGCATCAGGGAGATGCCGCCGCGGAACGCGCCGTGGAAATGCAATCCAGGATGGGCCGCTTCGGCCTGGGCCAACGCCGCTTCCCGGCGTGGCTGACCGGCGTCATACTGCGGGATCGCGCGTTCCCAGCGCTGGATCCATTCCCGCTTGGGGGCTTGGCGGATGCCCAGGGTCGCGGCGAGTTCATCGTCCACGAGGCGGCGGAGCGCTTCATCCGGCAGGCGCGCGAGTTCGGGACGTCGGTCGCCCCCGATGAAGCAGCAGACGAGCACGTGGCCTTCCGGCGCGCGTCCCGGCAGCACCGAGGAGGGGAAGAGGCAGCCGAGCACCTCGCGACCTTCGCCGCCCGGCGTCAGGTAACCGAAACCGTCGAGAGGATGAGGGACGTCTTCGCGCGCATAGCCGCGGGCGACGACGGTCACCGGCGGGACCTTGCTGGTCTCCCAGTCTCGCAGGTAAGGCGTCACCGTTTCGTCGAAGGGCAGGGAGCCCCAGTTCCAGAAGGGGGCCGTGACGATCAGGTGCTTGGCGGTGACGCCGTCTTCGGATCCGTCGGCGCCGCGCCAGGCGACGTTCCACCCGCGGGCATCGCGTCGGAGCGAGGTCGTCACCGTGCGGAGACGGAGATCTTCCGTCGGAATGCGCGAAGCCATCGCATCGGCCAGCTGTTGCATGCCGCCGGGGAAACCGACGACGGCGCGTTTCGTCTTAGGCCCGCGGCGTAATCCGTTGAGGACCGACCCGTGGTCTTGTTCGAGCGCGTGGATACGCGGGAAGCAGTTCGCCATCACCAGACGGGCGGGGTCGCCCGCGTGGACGCCGGAGACGATCGGGTCCATGAGCATCGCGGCGGCTTCCGGGCCGAAGCGACGCGTGGCGAATTCGACGACGGTCTCGCCGGCGTGCCCGCCCTTGGCGCGGAATGGTTCGGAGAGCAGGCGCAGCTTCCCGCGCCAGGTGAGGAGCTTGCTGGTGAGGATCGTCAGCGGGCTCGGCCCCAGGCCATGGAGCTGACCGCGGGCGAAGATGTAGCGCCGCGCGGCGCGCATGTCGGCCGACTGCGTGGCTTCCCCCAGCCCGTAGGCGGCCAGCAGCGCTTCGTCCTCGGGACCTTCGAGCTGCAAGGTGTTGGGACCGGTCTCGACGATCCAGCCGTCTACCCGATGGGTGCGGATGGAACCGCCGACGCGCGAGGAGGGCTCGAGGACCTTCACTTTCGCGCCGGCGCGGAGCATCGAGTGGGCCACGGCAAGGCCGGCGGGTCCGGCACCGAGGATGACTGCGTCGTAGCCCATGCGTTATCTTCGGTCGATAAGCCTGGGATTGGCAACCCTGCGTCGTTCGGGTTGTCTGGTAAGCATGAGGACCTTCTTCATCCTGCTCCTGCCTCTGGCCTGCCTGGCGGACACCGTCACCATGAAGGACGGCACGTTCCTCAAGGGCCGCATCGAAAGGATCGTCGACGGCACGATGGAGTTCCGCGCTCCTTCCCTCGGAGCCGCGAACGTGCTGAAGCTGGACCTGTCCCAGGTGGAATCCTTCGTCACCGACGAGGCCGTGCGCGTCAGCGCCGGCGGCGTCGTTTCGGACGGCCTTGCTTCGGCGTCAGGCGGCCGGGTCGTCACGAAAGGCGGACTGGAGACCAATGCGCTCGACCGCGGCGTCGAACTCTGGCGGGAGCCTTCGCAACGCCCCTCGGAAGCCGTCGAAAAACGCGAATGGGTCACGCAGGCGGACGCCGACCTCTCGGGTCGCAGCGGGGTCGTCTCCGGTTCGGGCTACAGCACGGGTTTTTCCGCGAAAGGCGTGACCAAGGCGGACACCGTCATCGGAGGCATACGTCTCATGCGCGCCGAAGCGCAGGACCGCATCTCGGCCGACGACCTGCATGTGACCCTTTCTTACGAGACGAACCCGACGAGGGTCGTGTTCTGGTACGTCCGCACCGACACGGGTTTCGACAACGCGCGGCAGATCGACTTCTTCTCGGTCAACGCGGGCGGCCTCGGCTTCCGCCTCTTCACCGACGCCAAGGGCAAGCTGGACGCCCGCGCGGGTCTCGCGCACCGCTTTGAACTCTTCGCCGATTCGTCGCAACCGAACCGATCGGCGCCTTCGGGCGACTTCGGCCTGGTCTTCAACCGCGAGCTCGGCTGGGCGGCATGGGATACGTCGGTGAACTTGGTGCCATCCTTCCAGACCACCGGGGATTATTACATTCGCCACGAGAGCAGCCTGAACATCCTTCGGAACAGCGGGCCCCTCTCCCTGCGCGTCGGCGTGGCCAATGATTTTCGGTCCAAACCTCTCCCGACTCAGGCCAAGACCGACACCGCTTACTTCCTGAGGACGACTTATGTCTGGAAGTAAGCAGAAGGGATTTGATTAAAAATAAGCACGATTGTATAAAAATACGCAAAACCCCTTGTGAATGGTTACCTGTTGAACCGTGGCACAGGGGGTGCTTTGAAATTGTTCGTAATTAGTCATTTTCCAATCCCCCAATCCATGAGCACCAACCCAGCCCGTCGCAACGCCATCGAGGCGATTGCTTCTCAGCCCCGCCTCCAGGGCAGCTTCGACTTCCGTAACGAGAAGATCGACCTGATCTACGGGCAGAACGTCTTCTCCCTCGATAAGATGGAGAAGCGCCTGCCGAAGGACGTCTTCAAGTCCCTCAAGGCCAGCATCGAATCCGGCAGCAAGCTCGACGCCGCCGTCGCCGACGTCGTCGCCGCCGCCATCAAGGACTGGGCTCTCGAGCGTGGCGCCACCCACTACGCCCACGTGTTCTACCCGCTGACCGGCTTCACCGCCGAGAAGCATGACACCTTCTTCGAGCCCAACGGCAACAGCACCCTCGCCCAGTTCTCCGGCAAGGCGCTGATCCAGGCCGAGCCCGACGCGTCCTCCTTCCCGAACGGTGGTCTCCGCTCCACCTTCGAAGCCCGCGGTTATACCGCCTGGGACGTCACCTCGCCTGCCTACATCTTCGACACCGAGAACGGCTCCACGCTCTGCATCCCGACCGCCTTCGTGTCGTGGAAGGGCGAGGCCCTCGACAAGAAGACCCCGCTGCTCCGCTCGATGGCTGCCGTCAACAAGGCTGCCTCCCGCGTCCTCGCGCTCTTCGGCAAGAAGCACGGCTACATCTCCGCTTCTTGCGGTCCTGAGCAGGAGTACTTCCTGATCGATTCCCGCCTCTTCCACCTTCGTCCCGACCTCTACACCTGCGGTCGTTCCCTCTTCGGCGCCAAGCCGGCGAAGGGTCAGGAGTTCGAGGACCAGTACTTCGGCACCATCCCTGACCGCGTACTCGCGTGCATGATGGAAACCGAGCGCGAGTGCTTCAAGCTGGGTATCCCGATCAAGACCCGCCACAACGAAGTCGCCCCGGCCCAGTACGAAGTGGCCCCGATCTACGAATCCGCCAACGTCGCCCACGACCACCAGATGCTGACGATGACGCTGCTCCGCCGCGTCGCCACCAAGCATGGCTTCGTCTGCCTCCTCGCCGAGAAGCCCTTCGCGGGCGTCAACGGTTCCGGCAAGCACGTCAACTGGTCCATCGGCGGCGCCGGCGTCGGCAACCTCCTCGAGCCCGGCCACAATCCGCACGAGAACGCCCAGTTCCTGACCTTCTGCTCCGCCGTCATCCGTGCCGTCGACCTCCACCAGGGTCTCCTCCGCGCTTCCGTCGCTTCCGCCGGCAATGACCACCGCCTCGGCGCCAACGAAGCTCCGCCCGCCATCATCTCAATCTACCTCGGCGACATGCTCAACGAAGTCATCGAGCAGGTGAAGAAGAGCGGCTCCGCCTCGTCCTCCCGCAAGGGCGGCCACATGACCCTCGGCGTCGACACGCTGCCCGTCCTCCCGAAGGACGCCGGCGACCGCAACCGCACCAGTCCGTTCGCCTTCACCGGCAACAAGTTCGAGTTCCGCGCCGTGGGCTCCGCCTTCTCGGTCGCCGGTCCCCTGACCGTGCTCAACACGATCATGGCCGACTCGCTCGACAAGCTCGCCGACGAACTCGCCGCCGCCCTCAAGAAGAATTCCGACTTCAACTCCGCGCTGCAGGGCGTCCTCAAGGACATCCTCACCAAGCATGGCCGGATCATCTTCAACGGCAACGGTTACTCCGAAGAGTGGCACAAGGAAGCCGCCAAGCGCGGTCTCAAGAACCTCCGCACGACCCCCGACGCGCTCCCCGAGATCGTCGCCAAGTCCTCCGTCGAGGTCTTCGAGCGCCAGGGCGTCCTGTCCAAGGCCGAGCTCGAGTCCCGCGAAGAGATCTACACGCACTCCTACGTGCTCGCCATCAACACCGAGTCGAAGCTGGTCTCAGAGATCGCCAAGACGCTCCTCCTGCCGGCCGCCCTCAAGTACGCCGCTGACCTGACCCCGGTCGAGAAGACCAAGTCGGGCGGCAAGGTCCGCAAGCAGGTCGTCGCCCTCGCCGACGAGCTCGCCGCCGCCATCGACGCCCTCGACGCCGCCCGCGACGTGAGCAAGTCCGACACGCACGCCCAGGCGAAGCACTCCTGCGACAAGGTCCTCCCGGCCATGCTCAAGGTGCGCGCCGCCGCCGACGCCCTCGAAGAGATCGTCGCCGATGAGTACTGGCCGCTGCCGTCCTACCAGGAGATGCTGTTCCTCCGCTAAGCCTGTCCGGCTTTGCCGAGACCAAGGGCCGAACCTCCGGGTTCGGCCCTTTTTATCGCTTCGTCTCGTCGGCTAGCCCGCCAAAGCAGAAGGCCCGTCGCGATGACGGGCCTTCGGGTGCTTGGGTCAGGACGGACGCTTAGGCGTTGTCCCACTTCTTGCGCAGGTAGGCGCTGAAGTTCTTGACCTTCTTCTTGCGGCGACGGCGTTCGGCCGGCTTCTCGAAGCCTCGCTTGGCGCGGGCGTCCTTGATGATGCCCTCGCGGTCGATCTTCTTCTTGAGGCGGCGGAGAGCCTTGTCGACGGTCTCGCCTTTGCGAATCTTGATTTCTACGGACATGTGAGCGTTTGGAGGGTCGAAAGAACAAGGGGGGAGGGCGTTCGTCAACCCCGAATCCGAGGGGAATGTAATCGTGAATAAGTGGGCGGCGGAGAGGGCACTAGAC
>JBEDDU010000017.1:0-2787 GCA_041176065.1 Verrucomicrobiota bacterium
ACCAGGCGTGGCAGGCCGAGCAGTTCCGTCCTTACCTCGACACGGTCTTCGAAGCCTTCGGCCCGTCGCGCCTGATGTATGGCTCCGACTGGCCGGTCTGCCTCTTCGCCGGCAGCTACGAACAGGCTTTCCGTCTCGTCGACGATCACGCCCACGGGCTGACCGAAGCGGAGCGCGCCGGCCTCTTCGGCGGCAACTGCCAGCAGTTCTACTTCGCCGGCAAGCGTTAGCGCAGCAGCGAGGAGTTGGCGTCCTTGCTGACCTTGAAGATCCAGCCCGTCGCTTCCATGTCGATGTCCAGCCCGCGCTTGTCCCGGGTCAGGGCAACGGGCAGCGGCTCGTCGTTACAACGGAAGAGCTTAAGCCGTCCGGTGCCTTCGTATTGTCCGTCGACCTTGGTGCCGGACTTCGCGACCTCGATCGCCAGGTAGCAGTCGAACGTTCCGCCGGGCGTCTCGCCCATCAGGATCTCAACCGGCACCTTGGTGCCCTTGGTGACCTGGATCCACGGGCCGGCCTTAAGGCGATTGAGGCTGCCGGGGCGTCGGTCGACCTTATATTCCTTCGAGACCTTCACGCCGAAGTCCTTGTAGTTGCCGTCGCGGCCGGCGAAGTAGGTCTCATAGCCGTCGTCGAGGGCGATCTTACGGTTCCAGCGCACGATGAGGAAGTCGTCGCCTGAGCCGACGAAGCGGAAGGGAAGGGAGCTGGGGACTTCCACGTAGCAACGGTAGTGCACGACCCAGCGCGAGGGCTTCATCAGCTTCTCGACCTCGAAGGCCTTGGGCGCGTCGTCCGCCGACCGGCCGGTGATGAAGATCTGACCCGACACGAGCATGTCCGGCGACTTGAAGAACTTTTGCAGGCGTCCGGCGCTCCAGCCGCTCTCGAGGAACTCCCTCACCGCTTGCCGGTAAGGCGGGATGCCGGTCTTCGCCGAAGCCGCGGCGGTGGGCTGACGGTTCGCGGTCTGCTTGATGTCGTACAGCGTGCCGGTCAGTCCGCCGACGTTCGTCCCGCCTTTCATCCCGAACAGGGAGACGAAGTTACGCCCGCCGCCCGAGCCGATGCCCTTGCCGGCGCCGATGCCGCCGCCCGAGCCGCCGCCGAAACCCTTCGAGCTGCCGCCGCCGATCGCGCCGGCGCTGAGCAGCGGATTGGACATGCTCGGCAGGCTTGCCACCGCCAGCGACGCGTTCGCGTTCTTGCTGGTGATGCGGGTGTTGGTCTTGGCGAGCGACTTGATGTTCTTGGGCTGGAGCTTGGTCTTATACTCTTTGGCCTTGGGGCCGCCGGCGCCGCCGCCCGCCCCGGTGGCGAAGGTGTTCGGGTCTTTCTTGCCGGCGCCGTCGGTCACGGTCGAGACGACCCAGACGATGGCGACCAGGACCAGGATGACGTGCACGATGACCGACAACGCCAGGCCCTCGCCCCCGAGGCGTTGCCAGAGGGTGCGCTGGGGACGGGCCAAAGGCTCCGTCCCGGCCTCCGCGGGTGGGTTGTCCTGGGGCTTGGACATAGGAGTATTCCACTAGCAGCGGAGCGAGGCTTCAACCCCCAAACCTTGCCCGCAACCGTCACTTGTCGGAATCATCATACGATGCCGGGTCTTGCCCTGCCGGCCGCCGCCTTCATCTTCGCGGCATGGACGATCGTCAGCGCGACCTCGAGGAACGCCTCACCTTCCTGCAACGCCACGTCGAGCAGCAGGACCGCATCATCCTGGAGCTGTCCCGTGAGGTCTCGAAGCTCTCCGACCGGCTCGCCCGCACGGAGGCCAAGGTGACCCAGTCCGCCGACGCCGGCGACCAAGGCCCTCCCGCCGACGAACGCCCCCCCCACTGGTAAGGCGCCGGAAAGGGTTTGAGGTCGGGCGTCCTTCGTCCAGTCTGTCCCTATGATCCTTGCCGCTGATTCTGCCCCTGTCGCCAGTGATTCGCTGACTTACCTGGAATACGGCGTCTACCTCCTGCTCTCGCTGGGCGTGACGATCTGGGTCGGTCGCACCCTTTTCCGCAGCGGCCGTCCTTTCCTCGTCGATGCCTTCCATGGCAACGAGACGATGGCCGACTCGGTCAACAACCTCCTCATCATCGGCTTCTATCTGGTGAACGTCGGTTTCATGCTGCTCTTCCTTTCGTCCAAGCAGCATCCGGCCACCGGCATCGACGTGATCGAGCATCTCAGCAAGTCCGTCGGCGTGGTGGTCGTGGTCCTCGGCGTGATGCACTTCATCAACCTGGTCGTGCTGAACGCCCTTCGCACCGGCGCCCAGGCTTCCCGTCCGCCCGCGCTTCCTCCGAAAGCCTGATCCGTCAGCCGGAATGTGCGGTCGCGTCACCCAGTTTTCCCGCTGGGCAGAGATAGTCAGAAACCTCGGGGCCCCGTCGGTCGACGCGGCGCCGCGCTTCAACATCTCTCCCGGCACGCCGCTCCTCAGCGTGCGTCGCGAGCAGGGCGTCCTCCGCACCGAGGCGCTCCCCTGGGGATTCGTCCCCGCTTGGGCGCCGGCCGATGAGTCTGGCGGCCATGCGAACGCCCGCGTCGAGGGGATCTTCGAACGCCCGACCTTCCGCGACGCCGCCCGCCTGCGCCGCTGCGTCGTGCCGCTCGACGGCTATTACGAATGGAAGACGGAAGGCAGGCTCAAGGTGCCTTATTACTTCAGCGCCGCCGACGGCGGTCCGCTCGCGGTCGCCGGCCTCTGGTCGCTCCATCTCGCCGCCGACGGCACCTCGCGCCGCACGCTCTGCCTCGTGACGGTCGCTCCGAACCGCGAGGCGGGCG
>JBEDDU010000018.1:0-3046 GCA_041176065.1 Verrucomicrobiota bacterium
CTCCCCTGCTGGCCCTGCTCTGCGCCTGCCTCGCGGCCTTCGCCGCCGACCGCAAGCCGAACATCCTGATCATCGTCAGCGACGACCAAGGCTACCGCGACGTCGGCTTCAACGGCGGCCAGGCGGTCCCCACGCCCCACCTCGACGCCCTCGCCGCCTCCGGCGTGCGTTGCACGAGCGGCTACGTCTCGCATCCGTTCTGCTCGCCGACCCGCGCCGGCCTGCTCACGGGTCGTTATCAGCAACGCTTCGGCCATGAAAACAATCCGGCCTACGACCCGGCGAACGCGGTGGCCGGGCTGCCGCTCGCCGAGAAGCTGCTGCCACAGTTCCTCAAGGAAGCCGGCTATAAGACCGGCTGGGTCGGCAAGTGGCACCTCGGCGCCACCCCCGCCCACACGCCTTGGGCGCGCGGCTTCGACCAGACCTACGGCTTCATCGGCGGCGGCCACTCCTACTCCGGCTGGAACATCGACCTTAAGAAGGAATACAACGTCCCGCTCACCCGCGACGGCCAGGCCACGACGGAAATCCCCGCCCATCTGACCGAAGCCTTCGGCAAGGAAGCCGCCGCCTTCGTCACCCGTAACGCCGGCGCGCCGTGGATGCTGTACCTCGCCTTCAACGCCCCGCACACCCCGCATATGCCCACGGTCGAACGCGAGCAGCAGTTCGCGGACGTCAAGGATCCCGTGCGTCGCAAATGCCTCGCCCAGATCAGCCTGCTCGACGACGCCGTCGGCGTCGTCACCAAGGCCCTCGCGGCCAGCGGCCAGACGCAGGACACCCTGATCTTCTTCTTCAGCGACAACGGCGGCACGCCGCCCTCCCTCGGAGCCGACAACACCCCGCTGCGCGGCAACAAGGGCATGGTCTACGACGGCGGCATCCGCGTGCCCTTCGTGGTCAGCTGGCCCGCCCAGCTCAAGGCCGGCTCGACGTACGCCCAGCCGGTCTCTTCGCTCGACGTCGCCGCCACGGCGCTGACGCTCGCCGGCGTGCCGTTGCCCGCGGAACGGAAACTCGACGGCGTGAACCTCATCCCGTTCCTCAAAGGCGAAGCCTCTGGCCTGCCCCACGCCAACCTCTTCTGGCGTACCGGCGGCGGACAAAGTTACGCCGTACGCTCGGGCGACTGGAAACTCGTCCGCAATGGCAAGCAACCGGACGAACTCTACGACCTTTCCGCGGACATCGCCGAGGCGAAGAACCTGCTGGCCTCGCGGCCCGAAGTCGCCGCCCGACTCTCCGCCGAACTGGCCGCCTGGAACCAGCAACTCGTCGCCCCGCTGTTCGAAAGCCCCAAAGGGGGGAAGGCTCCGGCCAAGAAGGCCAAGAAATAGCCGTCTGACCCACAGGGCGGGGTTTCGGCGGCTTTTCCTCTGGTCGGGCTGGTGAGATTCGAACTCACGACCTCTTGCACCCCATGCAAGCGCGCTACCAGACTACGCTACAGCCCGAGAGAGGAAAGATTGGGTTAAGCCCCAGCCCGGCGGGGTTGTCAATCCGACAAACCCTCCCCCGTGGTTTCTCGACATAACCAAGGGCTAACCCTAGGAAATATGCATGAGCCGCACCCCCCTGCTCCTGCTTGCCCTCTTCTGCGTCAGCCTCTTCGCGGAGAACCGCCCTAACTTCGTCTTCATCCTGGCCGACGACCTCGGCTACGGGGAGGTCGGCTTCAACGGCCAGAAAATCATCCGGACCCCGCATGTCGACCGGCTCGCCCGCGAAGGGATGATCCTCACCCGACATTACTCCGGCAACGCGGTCTGCGCCCCTTCGCGCACGGTGCTCATGACCGGCTACAACCCCGGCCACGCTCCCACCCGCGACAACCGCGACATCGGCAACCGCGAGCAGAACCCTTTGCCGGCCGGGATCGCCACCCTTCCCGCCTCCTTGAAGCAGGCTGGCTACGCCACGGGAGCCTTCGGCAAGTGGGGCATGGGCGGCTTCGATTCGACCGGTAATCCGCTGAAGCAGGGTTTTGATCGCTTCCTCGGCGTGACGAGCCAATGGGTCGCCCACAGCCACTACCCGCCGTTCATCCAGGACGACGGCGTGAAGGTGCCGCTGGACAACGGACCCGACGGAGCGCCCGGACACGGCGTCTTCCCCGCCGACGCCGACCCCCGCGACCCCAAGGCTTATGCGCCCTTCATCGGCAAGGATTTCTCGAGCGACCGCACCATCGCCGGCGCCGAGGCCTTCATCGCCGCCCACAAGGACAAGCCCTTCTTCCTGTACTATGCCTCACCTCTGCCCCACGTGGCCCTTCAGGTGCCGCCCGAGGAGCTGAAGCAATACGAGGGCGTGATCCAAGAAGACGCTCCCTACGCCCCGAAGAAAGGCGGCTATAGCCCCAATCGCACCCCGCGGACGACCTACGCCGCGATGATCTCGCGCCTCGACAAGGAAGTCGGCCGCATCCTCGCCGCGCTCGAGAAGGCCGGCGTGGCCGACAATACGGTCATCGTCTTCACCGGCGACAACGGCGCCACGCATGACGTGGGCGGCGTCGAGACGAAGTACTTCCACTCATCCGGCGGACTCCGCGGAGCCAAAGGCTCCCTGCACGAAGGCGGCATCCGCGAACCGACCGTGGTGCGCTGGCCCGCCGGCATCAAGGCCGGCACGCGCTCGCACCGGATCTCCGGCTTCGAGGATTGGTTCGCCACCTTCGCCGAACTCGCCGGCTCCAAGCTTCAGCGGGACAAGCAGTGGAGCAGCGAAAGCCTCGTGCCGGCCTTCAAAGGAACCGACGCCCCCCGCGCCGCCCCGCTCTACCGTGAGTTTCCCGGCTACGGCTCGCAGCAGGCCATCTGGGACGGCAAGTGGAAGGCCATCCGGACCGAGATGGCCAAGAAAGCCCAAGCCAAGGCTCCGATCGTGACCCAGCTCTACGACCTCGACGCCGACCCGAACGAGACGACCGACCTGGCCGCGAAATTCCCCGAAGTCGTCAAAGAACTCGAAGCCAAGATGGCCGCCGCGCGCGTGCCGAATCCCGACTTCCCCCTCCCCGGCGTCGACCCCCTGCCCG
>JBEDDU010000019.1:0-3979 GCA_041176065.1 Verrucomicrobiota bacterium
AGCAACCGCCATCCTGACCATCGAAGTCGCGCGACAGACAGCGGACCGAGGCGATCCTGCTGCCGGACAGGAAGCGGAGGAGGTCCACGAAATGGCAGGCCTCGCCGACGATCCGTCCCCCACCCTGCATCGCGTCGAGCGTCCAGTGATCCGCGGGCAGACGGCCCGCGTTGACGTCGACGGTAAAGCGCCGCGGGCCCGACTTCGCGGCGAGCGCGGGGCGCAGGCGGACGGCGAGCGGGGCGAAGCGACGATTGAAACCGACGGCGAGGTTCGACGAGTTCGCCCGGGCGACGGCCAGCGTGGCGTCGAGGTCGGCCTCGGTCAGCGCGAGCGGTTTCTCGACCCAGACATGCTTGCCGGAGCGGAGCGCCGCGCGGGCGAGCTCACCGTGTTCGTCATGCCGCGTGGTGATGAAGACGTGCTTAAGCCGATGGTCCGCGAAGATCCTGGAGACGTCGGTCGTGGCCATCGCCGATCGGCCGGCAAGCAGCCTGGCCGAAAGACCGTTCGCAGAGACAAACGCCACCGGGTCGACAGACAGGCGGCGAAGCGCCGGCGACAAGATCCGGGCGGCGAAGTTACCGCACCCGATAAGGGCAACAGGAACGACGGAGTGGTCCGGGATTTCACCCTTCGTACGCGACAGCGCCGAGAACGGCATGGCGTATTCGATGACGAGCCCGAAGACGCCGGGGCGGCGGAGGTCGTCGTAGATCTTAGGTGCTTCCCCGAACGGATGGCGCGAGGTAAGCAACGGAGCCACGTCCAGCGCGCCGGAAGCCATCAGCGCGAGGACTTCGTCGAAGTTGGCGCGGGCGGAAGAAGGGTCGGCCGGATCGGCGGAGCCGTAGGAGCGCGAGACCTGGAAGGAGACCTCGTTCGCGTAGAAGTCGGCGCGGTTGAGCGTGAGGCCCGTGACGCCGACGAGGACGACGCGGCCGCGGCGACGGCAGAGACGCGCGGCGAGATTGACCGGTTCGTCGGAGGAAGTGCTGGCCGTGATGAGCACGCCGGCCGCGCCGGCACCGACGAGTTGATGGAGGGGCGACGCCCCGTCAGGGATACGGGCGCCGGCCTGGACGGCCAGGGCACGCTTCGATTCGTCGGGATCGACGCCGACGACGTCGACGCCGCGGGCGCGCAGGAGGCGCACAGCCAGCTGGCCGATGAGGCCGAGTCCCATGACGACCACGGTCTCGCCCTTCTGCGGCGAAACCAAGCGGAGGCCTTGGAGGGCGACGGCGGCGAGCGGCGTGAAGGCGGCGTGTTCGGCGGAGACGCCGGCAGGGATGCGAGCGGTGAAGGCCGGATCGGCGGAGACGATTTCCGCGTGAGGCGAATTGGAGACCACCAGGTCGCCGGCGGAAAAGCCGGGCACCTCGCCCGCATCGAGCACTTCACCTACGTGGCAGTAGCCGAGCGGGATCGGCTGCGCGAGCTTGCTGCGGACGGCGGCGATCGTCGGGAAGAGCCCCTCGCTGCGGACCTTGGCGAGGACCGCGCGGAATTTCTCGGGCTGCTGACGGGCCTTGCTCAGCCAACCGCCGCGTCCGAACTCGACCAGCATCCGTTCCGTGCCGAGCGAGACCAGCGAACGCCGGGCGCGCACGAGCAGGCGGCCGCGACGCGGACCGGGTGCGGGCACGTCGAGGAGTTCGGTGCGACCCGAACCCAGATGCTGGATGAGCTGGCGCAAATCAGGAAAGAGTCCGGTCCTGTTCGTAGGAGGACTGCTCGGTGAAGGTCGTCATCGCCGCCAGCACGAAGCCGGCCGTGAACATGAGCGGCGTGAACCAGAAGAGGAGGTCGACCGTCGCGTGGAGTCCCATGAGGATGAGTCCGAGGGCGAGCGGATAGGTCTCCGGATGTCCGGCGCGGAAGGCGCGGGCGAGACGACGGAAGAGCCAGCCGAGGAAGGCGAGGACCGGCAGGAGGCCGAGGACGCCCCACTCCGCGAGCATCTCGAGCCAGTCGTTGTGCGCGTGGATGGCGCGGTAGAACAGTTTGCCGTCGCGCTGCAGTTCCTTCTGCTGCGCCTGGTAAGGAGGTGAGATCCATCGGTAGGAACCCGCGCCGTAGCCGACCCATACCCGGCCGGACGCGCCGCCTTCGGTGGCCAGGGCCCAGGTCGCGCGACGGAGAGGGGCGCGGTCGTCGACGCCGGTCGCCTGATAGCTGGCAGCCTTCATCTTGAATCGTCCGATGATCGGATCGAGGTCGGCCACGAGGAGGACGGACGCCGCGGCCAGCGCGAGCGCGCCGCCGGTGATGAGCATGATCTGGCGGCGGGAGCCCCGCGAATCCGGGAAGCCGAACCAATAGGCGAGCAACGGCGCGACGATGAGCAGCACGAGGGCGGCGGCGGCGCCGGCGGTGCTGTTGGTGAGCGCCGCGAGGAGTCCGAGCGCGAACGCGACGAAGGCCGCCGCGAGGTGCGGGCCGCCGCGGAGGACGTTGTCGCCCGCGCGGCGGATGTGCCAGAGGGTGAGTCCGAGGGCGATCGCCGCGTGCAGGTAGAGATATACCCCGGCATGGTTGCGGCTCATGAACGTGCCGAAGCACGTGGTGTTATAGGGCACCGGATAGCCGAGGATGGTGCCGTAGGATTTCTGATTGAGCACGCCGAAGGCGCCGACCGCAAGGGCGGCGAGCACCGTGACCCAGCCCAGGAACACGTAGGCGCGACGGCGGCGGAGGCCGTGACGGAGCGCGAGGAGCAGCAGCCACGGCGCGCCGAGGATCATCATCAGGCGCCAGGCGTTCATCGGGGGCTGCTTGGTGTCGGCCGCGGAGAAAGGCGCGTTGAGTCCGGAAGGCAGCCAGCGGACGTAGTCCTGCAGACGGACGTCGAACTGGCCGACGTCGATGCCGGGCATGCCTTGCGCGGCCCAGAAAGCCTCGCGGTCGACGACGACGCCCCAGGCGTTGAAGTCCTGCACGGCGAAGTAGGCGAAGAGCGTCAGACCGGCCCAGAAAGGGATCGAACGGAAGAGCTCGGCGCGGGCTTCGGCGGCCGGACGCGAGACGAGGTCGCGCGAAAGCAGGAACCAGGAAAGCGTCGAGCCGATCAGCAGCGCGCCGGGGAAGCAGACATGGTCGAGCCAGCGATAGGTCCAGGCCGCATGGCCTGAAGAGGCGGCGACGGTGAGCCCGGCGAGCAGGCCGGCGAAAGACGCCGCCATCACGATGCGCTGCGTGCGGGCTTCGGCGACGACCGCCAGGAAAGCCGCGGCCGCGAAACCGAGCGCCGCGGCGACGGTCCACAGCACCACCCCGGCCCAGCCCCAGGGCGCGACGACCAGGACGAGACCGGCGAGGATCATCACGGCGCGTTCGCGGGAAGTGAATCGGGAGTGGGATGGCATTTTAAGTTAGGGCTAGGGCTGGGGCCAGGGCCAGGGCTAGGAGAGGCAGTTAAGGCAGTGCAAAGGTGCAAATCGGAGCAGAGCTCCTGTGCAAAAGTGCGAAGGTGTTTTTAAAGAGCTAGGGCTTGGGCTAGGGCTGGGGCTAGGAAACTTTTCAGGTCACAGGTCTCGGCTGTCCGGAGCCGGGTTCAGGTGTTCTGGTTCGGGTGCGGGTTCAGGATCACCCCGCACCTGCACCTGTGCCTGATAACCCGCACCTGAGACCTGAGGGCCGAGACCTGGGACCCGAGAGTCTCTCGTTTCTTGTCAACTGGCCAACGGGTCAACGAATCAACTAACGGTGCCTCTCATCAAACTATCCCCGCCTGATAGATATCGTGGATGCGGATCAGGCCGAGGCAGCGGTTCGTGGCGGCGTCGGTGACGGGAAGCACGGAGATCTGCGAGGGGCGGTCTTCCATGATGCGCGCGGCTTCGGCGAGCGACATCGGCGCGTGCGCGCGGATCGGGTTAGCGGTCATGATGTCGGCGGCGCGGGCCGTGTTGATGTCGACGCCGCGGCCGAGGGCGCGGCGGAGGTCGCCGTCGGTGATGAGGCCGGCGAGGGTGCC
>JBEDDU010000020.1:0-5440 GCA_041176065.1 Verrucomicrobiota bacterium
TTCTTCGCATTCTTTCTCCTTCAGCTTCGGCAACGGCGCCCAGACCTCCTCTCACTCGATGGCTTCGGACGGCGACGGCTCCGTCTCGCTCGAAGAGAAGGACGGCAAGAAACGCGCGGTGGTGAAGGATCGCGACGGCAAGACGCTCTTCGAAGGCGACGTGACCGACCCGGCCGCCGTCGAGAAGCTGCCGGCCGACGTCCGCCGCCGCCTCAAGCTCGTCGAGGGCAAGGGCTTCGTGATGCCAGGCTTCCCGGGCGGCACGAAGGCCAAGCCGGCTCCGGCCGAAGAGCCGAAGAAGAAGTTCGATCCGAAGCAGGGCGCCTGAACTTCCTCCGATACGAAAAAGGCCTCCCGTTCGGGAGGCCTTTTTGTCGAAGCTTACTTCGGGCCGCTCGGCGGCGGGCCGCCGAAGCCGCCGGGAGGCGGGCCCTTCTTGCCTTTCTTGCCGCCCTTGGCGCCGGGGCCGCCTTGGCCGCCGAGGTTCGCGTGCGGGTCCATGCGGGTCTTGTTGAACGAAGGATCCGGCGTGCCTTTGAGCTTACGCGGGATGAAGGGGAACTCCTCGGTCAGCACGTAGTAATATGTGCCCTTGGGGAATTCCGGGGTCACGCCGGTGCGGCCGCCGAATTCATCGAGGTCGCCGTGTCCGGCCACATACTCGAAATCGAGGCCGAAGGAGCCGTCCGGCTTGCCTGTCGGGCTGGTCTGTCCGTCGCCGCCGCGCTCGGCGGTCTTCAGGCGATAGCTGCTCTTCATCGCCTTCAGGGCGCTCTTCGGATCAGCGGGATCGGCGTAAGCATGGACCGCGTAGACCGGATAGCCGTCCGCCGCCCAGCCGACGTGGGTCATCTTGTTTTCGCCGCCGGACAGTCGGGCGATGAGCAGGGTCGGGAGCCCATGGTAATGGTAGGCGCCGTTCGGCTGGACGTGCCCATGGTTCTGGTCGAGGCCGAGTCCGGTCGGAATCCGGGGCGTCGTGCCCATCTCGGTGTTGCTCTTGAGCGCCTCGTAGCGCCAGGGGTTGCTCCGGTCGCCGTCATTATAGACCTCGGCGGTGCCCGGGTCGAAGACCACGCCGTTCAGGGCGACGCCCCAGGCGTAGGGGAAGCGGCCGGGTTGCTCGGTGGCCGGCTGCGGGTGGACGGGCACCTCGAGCCGGTATTTCTGCTCGGCGATCGCGTTGGGGTTCCCTCGGTTGGGGAAGGCGGCCACCTTGTGGTCCGGGATGCCGTTGGATTCGATGATCCGCTTGTCCCCGCGGACGGTGATCGTGACCTTGTTCTGGGCGGGTGGGGCGCTGTCGGCTTCCTTGAGCGCCGGACCGGCCGCCAGCAGGGTCACCGCCAGCAGGGTGAGGAGGGGAGGGTTCATGGGGCATGGATAGAACCACGGCACCTAGGGTTAGTTACACCAACCCCGTCGTCTTGCCTGCGAAAGGTTGGCATTTCCCGTAAAACCCCTTCTGCTGGGGCATGGCTTCCACCACCGAAATCCTTTCCCGGGCCGTCGCCGGCCTCAACGGCCTGGCGACCGTCTTCCTCCTCGTCGGCATCTTCCGCATCAAGGCGGGGGATCGCGAGGGGCACGGCAAGGCGATGAAGTGGGCGGTGATCACCTCGGCGCTCTTCCTGGCGGTCTACCTGGCTTCCAAGGTCCACCTGTGGGTCGCCCTCGGCCGCACGAACGTCACCTACGCCCCTGACCCCGCTTCGGCCTGGGCCGGCCTGAAGTCGCTCTATCTCTTCATCCTGATCCCGCACGTGATCCTGGCCATCGCCGTCACCCCCTTCATCCTTCGGGCGGTCTGGCTGGCCAAGGTCGGCCGCCTCGAGGAGCACAAGCGCCTCACGCGCTGGGTCTTCCCGGTCTGGCTCTACGTGTCCGTCACCGGCGTCGTCGTCTGGGCCTTCATGGAGTTCAGCGGCTCGCTGGCCAAGGCCGCCGCGGTCGTCCGCTGACCGGGCGATTTTCCCCTCGCCCCGTATTCGATTTCTGCTTTCACTCGCGCGGTCGTCATGGATAGCGAGCCTTCTTCCCGCAACCCTCAGACCGAGAAGCTGTTTCTCTGGGCCGCCTTCATCCTCTTCTGCACCGTGCTCGCCTTCACCTGGTCGACGTACGGCGACGAAGTCGCCCGCCTCGAAGGCCTCCGCGCCAACGAGCGCCAGAAGGAACAGGCTTACGCCTCGCTCGAACGCGCGCGCGGCCAGACCGACCGTTACGTCGACCGCTTCGGCCGCGACCCGGAATTCGTCCGTGACCAGGCCCGCGAACGCATGGGCGTCGCCGAGCCCGGCGAGATCGTGATCCGCGTCGACGGCGCCCGTGGCATGGCCACGCCCGCCAAGCCCGCCGCTCAGCCCGCGCCCGCTCCGGCCGGCCGCTGAGCGTCCTTGCTTGCCTGAACGCCCTCCCGGGGGCATTGGTTCGTCATGTCCGCACGGAAGAAAGCCCAGGCCACCTGGGGCGGCCGGTTCAGCGCCGGTCCTGCCGAACTGATGCTGCGTTTCGGCGAGTCCGTCTCGTTCGACCATCGTCTCTGGGCCCAGGACATCCGCGGCTCGAAGGCCCACGCCACGATGCTCGCCCAGGCGGGCATCCTGACGAAGAAGGAGCGCGACGCGATCCTGCGCGGGCTCGACGCCATCGCCCAGGAGATCGCCGCCGGCAGGTTCGCCTGGAGCCGCGACCTCGAGGACGTGCACATGAACATCGAGAGCGCGCTCACGAAGCGCGTCCCGGCCGCCGCCAAGCTGCACACGGCCCGCTCGCGCAACGACCAGGTCGCGACCGACGTCCGTCTCTGGATCAAGGACCAGTGCGACGCCGCCGACGAAGCGCTCGTCTCGCTCCTCAAGACTTTGGTGAAGCTCGCCGAGGCCAACGCCGACGTGATCCTTCCGGGCTACACCCACCTGCAGCGCGCCCAGCCGGTCTCCGTCGCCCATCACCTGCTCGCCTACGCCGAGATGTTCGGCCGCGACCGCACGCGCCTCGCCGCCGCCAAGGCTTCCGCCAACTGGTGCCCGCTCGGCTCCGGCGCCATCGCCGGCACGACCCTCCCGATCCGTCGCGAGGTCACGGCGAAGCTGCTCGGCTTCGTCGACGCGAAGGGCCGCCCGCAGGTCACCCGCAATTCCATGGACGCCGTCGCCGACCGCGATCCGGCCACGGAGTTCTGCTTCGCCGCCGCCCTCTGCGGCGTCCACCTCTCCCGCCTCGCCGAGGACATGGTCCTCTGGTCCTCCGCCGAGTTCGGCTTCGCGCGCATGCCCGACGAGTTCTCGACGGGTTCGTCGCTGATGCCGCAGAAGCGCAATCCGGATTCGATGGAGCTCCTGCGTGGCAAGGCCGCGCGCTTCCAGGCTTCGCTCACGCACCTGCTTTCGCTCACCAAGGGCCTGCCGCTCACCTACAACCGCGACCTGCAGGACGACAAGCCGCCGCTCTTCGACGCCGCCGACCAGCTCCTGCTGTCCGTCGCCGTCGCCGACGCCACGCTCGCGGGCACGACCTTCAACAAGGCGCGCTGCCTCGCCGCCGCTTCCGATCCCGCGCTCCTCGCCACCGACCTCGCCGACTGGCTCGTCCGCAAGGGCATGCCGTTCCGCCACGCGCACCACGCCGTCGGCCGCCTCGTCGCGCTCGCCGAGAAGTCCGGCGTGCCGCTCGACAAGCTTTCCGACGCCGCCGCGCTGACCGCCGACAAGGCGTTCACGAAGGGCTGGCGCGAGGTCTTCAGCCTGCAGCGCGGCTTCGCCGCCCGCGAGAACATGGGCATGCCCGGCCCCAAGGCCGTCGCCCGCGAGATCGCGCGCTGGAAGAAGTCCCTGCGCTAAGCGGGGATGAACGTCGGTCTGCTCATCGCCACCTCCCTGACCGCGAGCCTCTCGCCCGGGCCGGCGGCGCTGTCGACGATCGAGACCTCGCTCCGCTTCGGACAGCGCCGCGCCTTCTGGCATACGCTGGGCCTCGCCGCGGGTGAGACGCCGCATCTCTTCCTCGCGCTCCATGGGACGCACTGGCTCGCCGTCCACGTGCCTTATGCGCTCACGCTCGTCGCGATCGCCGGGATGGCCTACTTCCTGTATCTCGGCGTCGGGCATCTCGCGCGACCGCGCTCGAGCCTGCCGGAATCCGCCGGACTCGAGGGCGGCGCGGGCCGGCTCTTCCTCCGCGGGGCTTGGGTGAACTTTTCGAATCCGAAGACGATCCCGTTCTTCCTTATCATCATCCAGGCCGCCGGCGTGCCGACCGATGCGTTCGCGTGGTCGACGACGGGGGTGTTCCTGCTCTGCACGCTGGGCTCGGAGGTCGGGGTGATGTCCTTCTACGCCTTGGTGGGTGATCGCCTGCGTCTGCGCCTGAAGGATCCGGCGACGATCCGCGGGGTCGATCGGGTGCTCGGCGTGCTCTGGGCGTCGCTCGCGCTGCTGATGGCTTGGCGGGTCTGGCAATTGCTCGAAGGTTCGCATTAACCGCGGGCTCGCGGGCTTGTCACCGGGGATGCCCCGAATTACCCCTTAGGCATGAGCTCACCCCGTCTCGTCCGTCTGTTCGCCTGCGCGTTCGCCTTGGTCGCGTCGCTGTTCGCCGAAGAGGCGCCGAAGAAGGTCGGCATCATCGGATTGGACACCTCGCACGTCGTGGCCTTCACGACGGTCTTCAACAAGGGGCCGAAGAATCCGGCCGACGCTCCGAAGTTCGCGGGCTTCCGCGTGACGCACGCCTACGCGCAGGGCAGCAAGGACATCCCGGAGAGCACGTCGCGCGTGCCGGAGTATGCCGAGAAGCTCAAGGGCATGGGCGTGGAGATCGTGGGCTCGATCGAGCAGCTCTGCGCGCAGGTCGACTGCGTGCTGCTGGAGTCCAACGACGGCCGCGTGCACCTCGAGCAGCTCCTGCCGGTGCTGAAGGCCGGCAAGCCCGTGTTCATCGATAAGCCCATCGCCGGTTCGCTCGCCGACGTCATCCGCATCCAGGAGGCGGCGAAGAAGGCCGGCGTGACCTATTTCTGCTCGTCGTCGCTCCGCTTCGCCGCCGGCACGCAGGCCGTGGCCCAAGGTTCCGTCGGCAAGGTGAAGTCAGCCTATGCGACCAGCCCCGCGAGCCTCGAGCCGCACCATCCCGACCTCTACTGGTATGGCGTGCATGGCTGCGAAAGCCTCTACACGGTCATGGGCACGGGTTGCGTCTCGGTGAAGCGCGACAAGACCCCGGAAGGCTTCATCCAGGTCACCGGCAGCTGGGCTGACGGCCGCGTGGGCGTCTTCCGCGAATCAGACCGCAAGGCGAAGGGCGGACCTTACGGCGGCAAGGCGATCGGCGAGAAGGGCGAAGCCCCGATCGGGAAGTTCGATGGGTACGAAGTCCTGCTCGAGGCCGTCGTGAAGATGTTCCGCACCGGCAAGGCGCCGGTGAGCCCCGAAGAGACGCT
>JBEDDU010000021.1:0-7515 GCA_041176065.1 Verrucomicrobiota bacterium
CTCGTCAGCAGGGCCGAGAGCAGGAAGACGGCGCGCACGCCGTCGGTCGGCAGGTTCTGGCGGAGCAGGCCGGCGAACGACTCGACGTCGGCGGGCTGGGTCCACGGGCCGGTGACGACCGACATCAGCAGCACGAGCACGAGGCCCGTGCGGGCGGTGACGGGGATCAGGGCGCGCAACGGCTTGGGCAGCAGCATCGCCTGCAGGAGGCAGAGCAGGGAGAGGCCGGCGACGGCGATCTCGGGGAGGATCGTGAGCCAGTCGGCCGAGCGGGGGGCCAGGGCCTTGAAGGCCGGGTCGACGGCGGCGAGGAAGGAAGTCATCGGACGGGAAAAATCAGCGCTGGACGGGTTGGGCGGCCTTCGCGGGCGCGACGGCGGCGGGCTTGGCGGGCGTCTTGACCGGAGCCTTGGCGTTGTGCTGGGAGAAGGTCGTGACGCCTGCGGCGACGGGGTTGACGGACTTCGTCACGAGCGAGGGCACGAAGCCGATCGTCAGCGAAGCGCCGAGGAGCACGGCGGCGGCGGTTCGCTCGGCCCAGCCGAGGTCGCCGAAGGGGGCCACGGCCCAGCGCTTCTCGAGCGCTTCGGAGGCGGGGCCGAAGAACGTGGCGGCCACGGCGCGGAGCGCGTAGACGGCGGAGATCACGACGGTCGAGGCGACGACCGCCTGCAGCCACAGGGGCTGGGCGCGCAGGGCGAGGAAGACGCCGACTTCGCCCCAGAAGTTGCCGAAGCCGGGGAGGCCGACGGAGGCCATGGTCGCGGCGACGAAGAACGCGGCGAGCGCCGGCGTGCGGGCGGCGAGGCCGCCGAGTTCGTCCAGGCGGTACGTGCCGGCGCGGGCGCGCACGGCGTTGGCGAGCAGGAAGAGCGCGGCGCAGGAGAGGCCGTGCGCGACCATCAGGAAGGCGGCGGCGTCGAGGCCGTCGGCCTTGCCCGACACGCCGCAGACCCAGATCCCGAGGAAGACCGGACCCATGTGCGCGACGGAGCTCCAGGCCAGGAGCTGCTTGAGGTCGCGCTGCGCGAGGCAGATGAGGCCGACGAGGAGGACGTTGCCCAATGCGAACCAGAGGAACCACGTGCCGAGCGAGCCGCCGGTGATGTCGAGGCTGCTCAGGCCCAGCAGGATGATGACGTAGAGGCCGAACTTCTTGAGGGCGCCGGCGTGCAGCATCGAGACCGGGGTGGGCGCGGCGGAGTAGCCGGGCGCGGCCCAGGAGTGCAAGGGGAAGAGCGAGGCGAGGGTGCCGAGGCCGAAGAGCACCAGGGCGCCGACGGCGGCCGGGATGTGCTTCGCGTCCTGGAGGGCCGAGGCGACGTTCTCGAAGGTGGCCGCGCCGTATTCGACGCCGGCGACGTCGACGGCGATGAGGATGCCCGCGAGGGACGCCATGGCGCCGGCGGTCAGGTAGATCGCCATCTGCATGGCGGCCGGGCGACGGCCTTCGCCGCCCCAGAAGAGCGTGAGGACGAAGGTCGGGATCAGGGCGAACTCGTGGAAGAAGTAGCAGCCCACGATATGGTTCGTGCCGAACACGCCGAGCGTGCCGCCGAGCATGAACAGGATCAGGCCGAGATAAGTGTTACGTCCTTCGACCTCCTGGTTGAGCGCCTTGACGCCCGCGGCGAAGCCGACGAGCGAGGTCATCGCGAGGAGCGGCGCGCCGAGCCCGTTGAGCGCGAAGCCGAAGCCCCAGAAGCCGACGGACTGGAACTGCTGGGGGGCGGTGGCCGGATCGCTCCAGAGGACGAGCAGCCAGGGGGCGAGGACGGCCGGGAGCGCGAAACCGCCGAAGGCGAGGCCCGAGGCGAAGCCGCGCGGGAGGGCGCGGCCGGCGAGCAGGATCAGCCCGACGAGGACCGGGGCGGTGACGGCGAGCGCGAGGAGCGTGGCGGGGAAAGTGTCCATGAAATCAGCGGGCGATGAGGAACCAGGCCAGGAAGAGGGAACCGAGGACGATCCAGAGCGCGTAGGCGCGCGCCTGGCCGCGGTGGAAGGAACGACCGGTCAGGTAGCCGAGGACGGCGGGGATGCCGGCGCCGAGCCAGCGCACGGCGAGGCCGTTGATCAGCAGGAGGTCGAGGAAGGCGACGAACTCGGCGACGCGACGCTGCACGGCGTCGACGTACCAGCGGTACAGGCCGTCCATCCAGCGGTGCTCGAGGAGGTGGTAGGTGCGGGGCGAGACGACCTGCAGGGCGTCGGCGCCGCGGACGCCGCCGTAGAACTTCAGCGCGCCGAGGAAGCCGACGACGAGCGAGAGCAGGCCGACGATCGTCGAGGGGGCGGTGAGGTGGAAGGCGATCGCGTCGAGGGCGCCCTTGATCGGCTGCAGCGAGCCGGCGGGCAGCAGGGTCGAGGCGAGGAAGCCGCCGGCGACGGAGTAGACGAGGCCGAGCACGACGAGCGGGACGGTCATGGTCCAGGGCGACTCGTGGGCGTGCGAGGCTTCTTCAGAGTTGGCTTCGCCGAGGAAGACGAGGCGGATCATGCGGCCGCTGTAGAGGCAGGTCGCGAGCGCGGCGAGGGACAGGAACGCGAAGATCGCGAGGTGGCCGTCGTGGTAGGCCGCCTCGATGATGGCGTCCTTGGAATACCAGCCGGCGAGGAAGGGCACGGCGCAGTTCGAGAGCGTGGCGGCGATGAAGGTCGCGGCGGTGAGCGGCATCTTCTTCAGCAGGCCGCCCATCTTGAGCATGTCCTGCTCGTGGTGGCAGCCGTGGATGACGGAGCCGGCGCCGAGGAACAGCGTGGCCTTGAAGAACGCGTGCATGGCCATGTGCATGAGCGCGAGCTCCGGGTGGCCGAGGCCGAGGGCGCAGCCCATGATGCCGAGGTGCGCGAGGGTCGAGTAGGCGAGGGACTTCTTGATGTCCGTCTGCGCGAGGGCGCAGAGGCCGGCGAGCGCGGCCATGCCGGCGCCGGAGACGGCGATGAACTGGAGGACCTCAGGGGCGAGCAGGAAGCTCACGCGGGCCATGAAGTAGACGCCCGCGGCCACCATCGTCGCGGCGTGGATGAGCGCGGAGACCGGCGTCGGGCCGACCATCGCGTCCGTGAGCCAGACGTGCAGCGGGAACTGGGCGGACTTGCCGAGGAAGCCGCACATGAGCAGGGCGCCGACGGCGACGGGGATGCTCTTGGCGGCGGCGGCGTGGTCCTTGAGCGCGGCGAAGTCGAGCGTGCCGTAGAGCGACAGGCACATGGCGATGCCGAGGATGAAGCCGAGGTCGCCGACACGGTTCGTGATGAAAGCCTTCTTCGACGCGGCGGCGGCGAAGTCCTTGTCGAAGTAGTGCGCGATCAGCATGTAGGAGCTGAAGCCCACGAGCTCCCAGAAGACGAACGTCATGAGCAGGTTGTCGGCGACGACGATGCCCAGGATGGAGAACATGAAGACCGACAGGCCGCCGAAGAAACGGCCGCGGGCCTCGTCTTCCTGCATGTAGCCGACGGAGAACAGGTGGATCCACGCGGCGACGAACGAGACGACGAAGAGCATCAGGCGCGCGTTGGCGTCGAGGAGGTAGCCGAAGCCGAGGCTCACGCCGCCGAACTTGGCGAGCTCGACGTGCCAGCGGACGTCGGCGCCCTGGCCGAGGAGCCACAGCGAGAGGCCGGCGATGGCGAAGGCGGCGGCGGTGGAGAACCAGGCGGCGAAACCGCCGGCGCGGCGCAGGAACAGCGCGGAGAACGCGGCGGCTCCCAGCGGCAGGAACAGGATCCAGTGGACGACGGACGAAAGGTCGGAAGGCATCGGAAAAGGCTTAGTCGCGGAGGGTGGTGAGCGCGTCGGACCGCACGGTGCCGCGCTTGCGGAACAGGGCGACGATCAGCGCGAGGCCGACGGCGACCTCGGCGGCCGCGACGGTGATGACGAAGAAGACGAGGACCGCGCCGTCCATGGTGCGGTTGAAGCGCGAGAAGGCGACGAGCGCCAGCGTGGCGGCGGCGAGCATGAGCTCGAGGCACATGTACACGACGAGCAGGTTGCGGCGGATCAGGACGCCGGTGAGGCCGAGCACGAACAGGAGTCCGGCCAGGAGGAGGTGATGCGCGAGGGCGGTGTTTTCCATGGCGGCGTGCTCAGGCTTTGTTCTCGGGGTTGTCCTTGCTCAGCGAGACGACGCCGACGAGGGCGACCAGGAGCAGGAAGCCCGCGAGTTCGAGCGGGAGCAGGTACTTTGTGTAGAGGAGCCGGCCGAACGCCTTGGCGGCGGTGACGAATTCGGCGGGGTTCGTCGAGAGCTCGGGCGGCGTGGCGCCGGCCTTGGCGGTCGGGACGGCGCCCGACCAGTGGAAGAGCCACAGGACGGAGGCGGCGAGGAGGAAGAAGACGGCGAGGCCGAGCGCGGCGGTCTTCCACGGATACGCCCCCTGCGGGTCCTCGGTGTCGAGGAGCATGATGATGAAGAGGAAAAGCACCATGACGGCGCCGGCGTAGACGAGGACCTGCAGCACCCCGAGGAAGTAGGCGTCCAGGAGGAAGAAGTCCGCGGCCACCCCGACCAGGGCCAGGATCATCCCCATGGCGGAGGTCACCGCGTTGCGGCTGAGGACCAAGAGAAGGGCCGCCCCGAGGGTCAGGGCAGCGAAGAAAATAAACAGGCCGTCCGGCATGGGTGGCAAGGTAGGGCGGGGGTGGGCATTGGAAAGGAGAAAACGCCCCTAAATGCCCTTTTTTGCCACTTTATGGGGGGCATAAGACCCCGGCACCCCCGGACCCCTTAATTATGACCGAAATCAGTCAATACCTTAGAGCGGCCGGTGTCGGCGCATCTCACAGGTGGGGTGTTGGGCGATGACTTCCCCGGCGTCGAACCGACCCGTCCAGTCCGGGAAAAAAGCGTCCGCCTCGGGCTCCATGGCCACGTGGGTGAGGATCAGCTCGGCGCACCAAGGCAGGGCTTCTTCGTAGAGGGCGGCCCCGCCGGCGAGGAAAAGGGTCTTGGTCGGCTCGACCTGGGCGGCCTCTCGCCAGTCCTTGGCGACGATCACGCCGGGGGCGGTGAAGCCCGATCGGCTCAGGACCACGGTGGTGCGTCCGGGCAGAGGCCGGCCGATGGATTCGTAAGTCTTGCGGCCCATGAGGAGCACCTGACCCATGGTGGTCGCCTTGAAGAATGCGAAGTCCTCCGGGATCCGCCAGGGGAGCTTGTTGTTCAGGCCGATGCCGCGGTTGCGCGCGACGGCCGCGATGGCGATGAGCGGGCGACCGAGGTCCACGGCGTCAGATGGCGACGGGCGCCTTGATCGCCGGATGCGGGTCGTAGCCTTCGACGGCGATGTCCTCGAACTTGAACGCGAAGAGGTCCTTCACCTCGGGGTTCAGCACCAGGCGGGGCAGGGGACGCGTCTCGCGCGAGAGCTGCAGATCGACCTGCTCCACATGGTTGGAATAGATGTGCGCGTCGCCGAAGGTGTGCACGAAATGGCCCGGTTTCAGGCCCGTGACCTGCGCGATCATGTGCGTGAGCATCGCGTAGCTGGCGATGTTGAAGGGCACGCCGAGGAAGAGGTCCGCGCTGCGCTGATACAGCTGGCAGCTGAGGCGTCCGTCGGTCGAGACGTAGAACTGGAAGAGCGTGTGGCAGGGCGGCAGGGCGACCTGGTCGGCTTCCTCGGGATTCCAGCCGGAGACGATCAGGCGGCGGCTGGACGGGTTGCGCCTGATCTCCTCGACCACGCGGCGGACCTGGTCCACGCCGTCGTTCGCGTACGTGCCGTCGGGCTTCTTCGTCGCGCCGAAGTTGCGCCATTGGTGGCCGTAGACGGGCCCGAGGTCGCCTTCGCCGCGGCCGAACTTGGCGCACTGCTCGGCGGTGGCCCACTCGTTCCAGATGCTGACGCCGCGCTCGGTGAGCCAGGCGTTCTGGGTGCTGCCCGAGAGGAACCAGAGGAGCTCGTGGGTGATGGACTTGAGGTGGACCTTCTTGGTCGTCACCAGCGGGAAGCCTTCGGCGAGGTCGAAGCGGAGCTGCGCCCCGAAGATCCCGATCGTGCCCGTGCCGGTGCGATCGCCCCGGATTTCTCCGTGCTGCCGGACGTGGCGAAGCAGGTCGAGGTAGGCCTTCATGGGTCTCGGTTATTCTCCGGAAAGCCCCCGCCGCAACACGGAAAGCCGAACCTTTCGCCCTTGCCTCCCCGCCTTCCCGGAGACACCCCTTGCGGGTAGCCCACATGAGCGAAAAGCCCGACCTCAACGCCATCTCCCACGACCTCCACGCGGTCCGCAAAGAGAAGCTCGCCCTCCTCCGCGCCGCGGGCGAAGACCCCTTCCGCGCCGAGTGGGACCAGACCCATGTCTCGAACGAGTGCCCGGCCCTCCTGCCCGAAGGCGTCGAGGAAGGCCCCGAGGTCTCCGTCGCCGGCCGCATCGTCGCCCTGCGCGTCATGGGCAAGGCCAGCTTCGTCAAGCTGCTCGACCGCGGCGGCATCATCCAGACCTACTTCACCCGCGACGCCTTGGGCGACGCCTACGACGCCCATTTCAAGAAGCTCGTCGATTCCGGCGACTTCGTCGGCATCCGCGGCAGGCTCTTCCGCACCAAGACCGGCGAGGTCACCGTGCGCGTCTCCGAATACAAGCTGGTCGCGAAGTCCCTCCGCCCGCTGCCCGAGAAGTGGGCCGGCCTGACCGACGCCGAGAAGATCTACCGCCAGCGCTACCTCGACCTCGTCGTCAACGAGGAGTCCCGCCGCCGCCTCTTCATCCGCAGCCGCGTGGTCGAATCGATCCGCCGCTTCCTCTGGAGCCGTCAGTTCACCGAAGTCGAGACCCCGGCCCTGCACGCCATCGCCGGCGGCGCCGCGGCCCGTCCGTTCGAGACCCACTCCAACGCCCTCGACTGCGATTTCTACCTGCGCATCGCCCTCGAGCTGCACCTCAAGCGCTGCCTCGTCGGCGGCATGGACCGCGTCTTCGAGATCGGCCGCGTCTTCCGCAACGAAGGCGTGTCCGTGAAGCACAGCCCTGAGTTCACGATGCTCGAGGCCTACCAGGCCTACACCGATTACCGCGGCATGATGGAGCTCGTCCGCTCGATGATCCAGAAGGTCTGCGCCGAAGTCCTCGGCACGACCACCGTCGTCCGCCCGGACGGCGTGGCGATCGAGCTCGGCGGCCAGTGGCGCGAGGCGAAGTACAAGGACCTCATCCTCGAGCGCACGGGCGACCCGCAGTGGTTCTCGCGCACGAAGGAAGAGAAGATCGCCGCGTGCAAGGTCCTCGGCCTCCACGAGCCGCGCGCCGACTGGGAGGACTACGAGGTCACCAACGAGGTCTTCGGCAAGCTCATCGAGCCGGGCCTCATCCAGCCGACCTTCGTCACGCACATCCCCAAGGAGCTCTGCCCGCTCGCCAAGGTCACCGTCGGCGACGACTCGACCATCGACGTCTTCGAGCTCTGCATCAACGGCCAGGAGATCGCTCCGGCCTACTCCGAGCAGAACGACCCCGGCGTGCAGCGTCACATGCTGCAGCTCCAGGCCGGTTTCGAGACCCAGAAG
>JBEDDU010000022.1:0-3738 GCA_041176065.1 Verrucomicrobiota bacterium
GAGAACTCCACGCGGTTCATCTCGGCCTCGAGCTCGCGCTTCAGCAGCTCGGCGTCGACCTGGTCGCCGCGCACCTTGATGGTCCAGGTCGTGCCGAACGCGGCGCCATGGAGTTCGGTGACGGGACGACGGGCGGCGGCTTCGGCCGGATCGGCCGCGACGGCGTCGCCGCGCGGGAAGAAGGCGATCGCCGCGCCGGCGGCCAGCACCAGGGCGGCGAGCGTATCGCGACGTGCCCATCGCTCGTCGGCGCTGCTCGTGCGCACGAACTTCAGGAGCGCGCCGGTCGGGCAGCCGTATTTGCAGTAGGCCTGCGGGACGAAGACCGAGGCCAGCAGCCCGACAGCGGCCAGACCCAGGGGGACGGCCACGGCGGTGCCGAGGACCCAGGCATCGAAGGGTTCGGCCTCACCCAAGGACCAGCGAGGCCAAGCCAAGGCGGCCAGAAAGGCCCCGGCGAGGGCCAAGGAGGGCAGTTTGCCCAGCCAGCCATGCCAGCGGGCCGGGACGGCCACATGGAGGCGCCTGAAGCTTCCGAGGAGCTCTTGGGCGGCCCCGTGGGGGCAGGCCTGGTGGCAATAGGTCTGCCGGCGGGCGGCCCAAGGAACGAGCAGGGCCACCGCGGCCAGGGCCAGCAGGGCGGGGGCGGTGCCCCAGGGCAGGCCGTGGCGGGCCCAGCCGGCTAAGAGCGACAGCGAAAGCAGCTGCCCCAGCCAGAGGCCTAATCCTCCCACGAGGAGAAGCTGCCACGCACGGCGTATCCATGGGCGGGCGTGGAGCGAGGTGAACGTCATCAGCAGCGCGCCGAGGACGAAGCCGGCGAGGGCGACGGACTTCCAGAACTGCGCGGCGGCCTCACGTTCGCGCTTGCCGCCTTGCCGGTCGTCGGCGAAGCGCGTCTGCAGTCCCTTCGCGATCGCATAGCTCGTGAGCGTCGCGCCCGCGACCGTGTCGAGCTCGGCCTTGCGGAAGTCGAACTCCGCCCATTGCCGGACGTCCCACTGCGTCAGCTTCGAGAGATAGGTGCGGCCCTGCGGGTCAGGCTCCTCGTCCTGGATGCGGCTGACGTAATCGGCGGTGTCGTAGGTCGAGCGGAGCACGACCTTGCGCAGGCGGAGGGCGTCGGGTTCGACGGCGATGAGCGTCTCGCTCGGGCCCGCGTAGCCTTGGACCTCGTCGGCCGAAGGGGAGGAGCGGACCACGTAGCCGAGGTGCGCGCGATTGGCGTCGCGCACGAGGTTCCAGCCGAGGCGCGGGACGTTAGGTTCGAAGGCGGTCGCGTCAGGGAACCCGGCCGACTGGACCTCCTTCAACGTGAGCGGCAGGGGGAAGCGGAGGGAGACGTAGTTGCCGGACAGCCGTTGCTGGATGGATTCGGCGATGGCGTAGGCCGTGAGCGTCGAGCCCGCGTGGCCGTCGAGCTTCGGGGCGGGCTGGGCCGAAGGCCGCCAGGATTTGAAGGAGTCGTCGAAGGCCGTCGATCGTCGCAGCTGGTCGACGTGTTCCGGCGTATCCTGGCTGGAGAGGATGCGCGTGCCGACGATCTGGTCGCGGAGATCGAGCGCGACGAGCACGTTGCTCGGACCGGCGTAGCCCAGGATCGCGTCGGCGTCGGGCGAAGTGGTGAGCAGCCGGCCCAGCCGGTTGCCGAACTGGTCCTCGACGAGCAGCGTCTGGCTCGGGCCGGACTTCAGGCGGCGCGCCTCCGGGAAGAAGGCCTTCGCGTCGGCCAGGCCCAGCTGCGTCAGCGCCGACTCCGTGACCGGGGTCATGCGCTGCAGCAGCAGGGCGGCGAGCAGGATCGCTCCGAGACGCCAGCCTCTGACCAGCCAGGCGCTGACGCGGGGCGACGGCATCGCTTACTCGGCGGGGACGAGCTGGAAGGCGTCGGCGTGGACGTTGCCCTTGGCGCCGTCGGAAGACAGGACGAGGGAATGCGTGCCGGCGGCGAAGGTGAACTTGCCGAGCACGACGGGCTTGTCGATCGTGCCGGCGGACTGGTCGAGGCGGAGCGTCACCGGCTTCTCGCCGGCGCGGGCGATCGTCAGCACCGAGTTCGTGGCGCGGTTCTCGTGGCCTTCCCAGTAGCCGCGCAGCTCATACTTGCCGGCTTCCTTGACGGTGAAGGCATAGGTGGCGCGGTTGCCTTTGCCGGCCGCGTAATGGTAGCCGGCGCCGAGGTGGGCGAGGCCGTGGCCCTGGGTCCACTTGCCCTCATACTTCGCCTGGGCGTCGTCGACGACGATGCCGCCGAGCTTGGCGAGCTCCTGCAGCTCGTCGGCCGAGAGCTTCCCGGGCGCGCCTTTCTGGAGGTCCATGTTCATCCGGCCGACGGGCAGTTCCTTGAAGTCGGCGATGGAGGCGTCGAGGAACAGGTCGGAGCGCAGGTCCGCGCGGCGCATGCGGCCGGGCTGTTCCATGAGCTTGATCAGGTCGGGCAGGTGCTTCTGGTAGACGCCGCGCGGGTCGGTGTTCTCGCGGACGGCGAGGTAGGCGGCCTTGCCGACGACTTCGCCCATCATGCCGATGGTGCGCATCACGCGCACGGTGCCGAGGGCCTCGTGCGTGACGGAGATGTGACGGCCGGCGAAGAACAGGTTGCTGATGTTCTTCGAGTAGAACAGGCGGTAGGGCAGCGGGTAGCCGTTGCGACGGTCGACCGCGGCGACGTGCTTGCCGCTGGCGTCGACGTAGCCGAAGGCCGCGCGGGAGATGAACGGATTGTCCGGGAACTTCTTCGCATACTGTTCCTTGGCGTAGTGGAGGTCGATGTCCCAGGTCGTGGGCACGCAGCCGTCGTCGAATTCCTTGCGTTCGACGATGTCCTGCTTGTTCAGGATGATGTCCCCGTCGAAGAGGCGCGATTCGCGCGGGCCGCCGACGTGCGAGGCCCACTTGAGCTCCGCCTTGGCGTACTTGTCCTTCTGCGGCCCGTTCTTGAGGGCGGAGAAGGCGCCGTACATCGCGCGGAAGTTCCAGTCGCGGATATGTTCGAGGTCCTTGATGGGATCCTTGTCGAAGCCGGATTCCCAGAACCACTCGGCCTTCATGAAGGGCTTGTCGTCGATCTTGGATTTCGACTTCTGGAGGAGCGGGAAGTCGCCCATCTCGAGGGGCAGCGCCCACGGGGTGGCGGGCCAGGTCGAAACCTGGTCCTCGTCCTGGTAGAACCACATGTTGGACATGCCCATGCGCTTGTTCGGCTCGACGCGGAAGGTCGCGCCGGCGTATGCGCCCACCCAGCCGTGGCCGGTGGTGTCGGCCACGAACTTGGCGCGGAAGACCTTCTCGCGGCCCGTCTTGACGTCGATGGCCTTGACGGCGGCGATGCGGCTGCCGTCCATCACGACGCCGGTGGCGAAGTGGCCGAGGAAGAGGCTGATGTTCTTCTCCTTGCGGACGACCTGCTCCTTGAGTTCGTCGCCGAAGCTGTCGACGCGGCCCGGGCTGTCCGGGGAGCGGTCGCCGATCTCTTCGATGATCTCGCCGAGGTGCGGGTACTTGCCGCGGGTGGTGCCGCCCATCGCCCAGACGCCGATCTCGGAGCTGCCGTTGCCGCCGAGGACGAAGCGGTCCTGGATGAAGGCGACCTTGAGGGACTGACGGGAGGCGGAGAGCGCGGCGCCGAGGCCGCCGTAGCCGCCGCCGACGACGACGAGGTCGAACTCGCCGGCGTCTTCGGGACCGTTCGGATTGTTGAAGGAATTGCGGTAGGCCGCGAGCCCCTGCGCGGGATCG
>JBEDDU010000023.1:0-13214 GCA_041176065.1 Verrucomicrobiota bacterium
AAGAAATCCCTAAGAATAGCATAGGGATTCAGTGTGCGATGAAAGCGGTGATTTGAATCCGCCAAAGACACAACATGGGCGGCGATGAATACGCCCAAGCCGTTTGGAAAGGTTAACTCCTATCGCGATCTCGTCGTCTGGCAGAAGTCGCGATCGCTGGCGACCGAAGCCTATCGCCTATGCATGACGATCTCCTTCGAGAGACATCGCGGACTATCGGATCAGATCATGCGTTCAGCAGTCTCTATCCCTTCGAACATCGCCGAAGGCGACGAGCGAGGTACTAACAAAGACGCCCTACGCTTCCTCCTGATCGCCCGCGGCTCACTCGCTGAACTCGAGACACAGCTGAGCATCGCCGAGGACCTCGGCATCATACCCCAGCCAACAGTGGTCCAAATAGCGGCGCAGCTTGACGAAGTCGCGCGCCTGCTGGGTGGCACCATCAAGATGCGCAAAGCAAGAGAGGATCAGAGAGAGCAACCTCTTCCCTGACCCCCTTTAACTTCCCCGTGTCCACGTGTCACCGTGCCCACGTGCCCCCTGTCTGAAATTGCTTCTTTATGCACGCCCATCGTGCATAGCAACCTTGACACTATGCACGCCTAACGTGCACAATTCTTCCATCCGGTGATCGCGACCTTCGCTTGCCGCGCCACGCAGCAGCTCTGGCTCGGCCAAAGACCCGCCAAGCTGCCGCCTTCGCTCCATCAGGTCGCCCTCCGTAAACTCACCCAACTCCAAGCCGCCACCTCGCTCAACGACCTTAGGATCCCGCCGGGAAACCGGCTGCAGGCACTTAAAGGAAACCGCCAAGGTCAGCATAGCATCCGCATCAACGACCAATACCGACTTTGCTTCCGCTGGGTAGACCGCGAGGCCTACGAGATCGAAATCACCGACTACCACTGACCTTCATGAAAAAGAAAACCCTCAACGTCCACCCGGGCGAACTCCTCCGAGAAGAGTTCCTGAAGCCTCTCGGCATCACCGCCTATCGCCTGGCCAAGGGCGCCCGCCTGCCCCACCAGCGCGTCAATGAGATCCTCAAGGAGCGGCGCGGCATCACCGCCGAGACGGATCTGCACCTCTGCGCCTACCTTGGACTCGAACCCGGCTACTGGTTGCGCGCCCAGCTCGCCTACGACCTCAGGGAAGCCGTGAACACCATCGGCCCGAAGGTGAAGGCAAGCATCAAGCCCCTGCAGGCGGCTTGATGCAACTAGGGCACGACGCGGTCGTGCCCCTACCTCGATGCAGGCACAAAAAAGGACGGGCGGAGGACCGTCGTGCTTACTTAAGCCTCACCGACCTTAGTCTCGGTCAGGCGAAAGTCCAAGGTGCCGATGGTCCGGGGAATGGAACTGGCCAGCATCTCACGGGTCGACGTCGCCAAAGACGCCACTTGCGCCGAGGACTTTCGCCGCAAATGCCAGGCCAGATTGAGGTGTCCGTAGGCTTCAGCCAAGCCGGCGGCGAGCACGCGGTCATCGAGATTGATCGCTGCGACCTGCGAACGGAGTTTCTTCAGCGCGAGCTGCGCTTTCTCCAATTCGGCTATCATCACCGGATTACCCGGAGCATGCGCCCACCAAGTCCACGGCCGATACCACCATCGCACCTTCGTCGGCGTCACATGTACCCCCTGTCCTTCGACATCCTGGCCTTCAATCAAGTTTAAGCCAGACGTCAACCGCGGCACCAGGCAGCACTGCGCCTCAAACTCCTCCTGGGATTCAGCGGACACCTCTTCCACCGACTTGGCGCGATAATGCCAAGCGCAGTTCAGGTGCTCGAGGACATGTCCAAGCCCGATCGCGATCGAAATATCCTCATCTTCGTCAACCCAACGGGCGCGGACCTCCCGAAGTAGGCCATCTAGATGGACCCTCGCCTCATTCAATTGAAACGATGTTTCCACACGGGGCATGTCTGGGTCGGACATGACCTAACGTTAACCCGCAACGCGGCTCTGCACCAGAGCGAAACAACCCTTAAAAGTAATGCAGGACGACCGATGGCCGTCCTGCATTTTCAAGGGCCCACGTGCCCCCTGGCTGAAGTTACTTCTTCAGCTTAGCACAGAAACGAGCCAAGCGCTCGAGGCCCTGGGCGATCACCTTGTCGGAGGTCGCGTAGCTGAGGCGGATGTAGCCTTCGGAACCGAACGCGGAACCGGGGACGACGGCCATGAGCTCTTCTTCGAGGAGGCGATCGGCGAACTGCGCGGAGGTCAGGCCGAAGGACTTGATGTTCGGGAAGAGGTAGAAGGCGCCCTGCGAGCGGTAGCAGGTCAGGCCGGGGATGGCGTTGAGCCCGGCGAGGAGGTTGAGGCGGCGCTTGTCGAAGACGGCGCCCATCTCGGCGAGGGAGGCCTTGGCCTTGTCGGGGTGCTGGTGGACCGCCAGGGCGCCGAACTGGGCGAAGGTGGTGGCGTTGGACGAGATCTGGCTCTGGAGGTCGGCCACGGCGGCGGCGAGGGCCTTGTCCGAGGCGACGAGGGTGCCGAGGCGCCAGCCGGTCATGGAGTAGCTCTTGGCGTAGCCGGAGACGGTGATGGTCAGACGGGCGGCTTCGGGCGAGAAGGTCGCCGGGCTGCAGGTGGTCTGGCCGTCATAGACGAGGTTCTCGTAGATCTCGTCGGACATGATCCAGACGTTGGCCTTCACGCAGATGGCCACGAGGGCTTCGAGCTCGGCGCGGGAATAGACGGCGCCGGTCGGGTTGGACGGGCTGTTGATGATGACCATGCGCGTCTTGGGGGTGAGCGCGGCGGTCAGCTGAGCGGGGGTGATCTTGAAGCCGGTGACGTCCTCGGCGTTGACGACGACGGGCGTGCCGCCGGCGAGCTTCACCATCTCAGGGTAGCTCACCCAATACGGGGCGGGGATGATGACTTCGTCGCCGGCGCTGATGGTGGCGAGGATGGCGAGGTAGCAGGACATCTTGCCGCCCGGGGAGACGACGACGTTGGCGTCGGCGATGCCGGTGAAGCCGCGACGGGTGTAGTCTTCGGAGATGGCCTTGCGGAGAGCGGGGATGCCCGGCGTGGGGGCATACTTGGTCTGGCCTTCGGCCAGGGCCTTGGCGCAGGCGTCCTTGACGAACTGCGGGGTGTCGAAGTCGGGCTCGCCGACGCCGAAGCCGACGACGTCCTTGCCGGCGGCCTTGAGGGCCTTCGCCTTGGCATCGACGGCGAGGGTCGGTGAAGGGGCGACGTTGCGGGCCCAGGAGGAGAGAGCGGGATTCGACATGGCGTGGAGCCCCCACGCAAAGGACTCCCGGCGGATTGGCAAGACTGAGTAAAAACGAGGGCCCGAGAGCCGGAGGTCATGAGGACCAGAGAGGCCAGAGAAACCTGAAGCTTCGGGTGCCTCAAGGCCGCCGCAGGGCGGCCCAAGGTAGGGGCGTGGCTACGCCGCGCCCTCCCGCCATGGAGGGCAAGGCAAAGCCTTGCCCCTACCATCGTTCGCCCTGCGGCGAACAATCACCCGCCACCTGAAACGACTGCAACGCTCGTCTCAGATGTCGATGGCATCGTCCTTGGCCTTCTGGGCGTTGGCCTTGGCTTCGTTGGCCCGGCGCAGCGGCTTGAGCTGGTCGATGCCGACCGAGGAGGAGATCATCCAGGAGGTGATGGAAATCGTCAGGGTCGCCATGGCCCAGTTGTTCAGGTGGAAGTCCTTGATGAGACTGTCCGTGAGGGCGAGGATGGCGCCGTTGGTCAGGAAGAGCACGAGGTATGCGCCCAAGCCGAGCGTCAGGATCAGGATCGGGATCGAGACGATCATGAAGACGGCCAGGAGGAAGGGACGCAGGAACGAATTGAACAGGCCGAGGACCACGGCGACGACCGCCAAGGTCACGGGGTCGCCGTAGCTCAGGAAGCCGAAATACTTGGCCAGGAAGACCCCTAGGGCGAGGGAGCCCCATTCGAGGACCAGGACTCCGAGACGGCGGACGACTTCCATCCCCGCATCATACCACAGGAAAGCCCCCCGACAAGGTGGACTTTCGTGCGATGCGCTCAGCGGGCGTGGCGGACGTCTTCCCCGGAGAGGAGGAAGATGACCTGTTCGGCGATGTTCTTGGAATGGTCGCCGATACGCTCGAGGGCCTTGGAGATGAAGATCAGCTCGACGTGCGAGGCGGACACCTTGGTGGCGTCTCCGGCCTTGCCGAAAAGCTCCTCGTAATTCCGGCGGTTCAGGGCATCGATTTCGGCGTCACGTTCGAGCACCAGACGGGCCTTGGCGATGTCGCCTTCGATGAAGCTGTCGAGCGCCAGGCGCAACACCTCGCAGGCGATGACCCCCTCTGCAGGCACATGCAGGAGATCCTTGAGCGGTCCCCGTTCGGAGATCACCATCGCACGCTTGGCGATGACGGAGGCCTCGTCGGCGATGCGCTCGAGATCATGACCGATGTCGCGGGCGGCGAGAAGCAAGCGTACGTCGCTGCCCATCGGGCCGAAAAGCGTCAGGTAGCGCATGATTTCGCGGTCGACGCGCTTCTCAAGCTCGTCTACGCGGTCGTCCATGCCGCGGACCTGCAGGGCCAGGGAGTCGTCGCCGGTCTCGACGGCGCGGAGCACGAGACGGGTCATGTCTAGCGAACGCTCCCCCATCAGGATCAGATCGTCCCGGAGCTGGCGGAGTTCGTCGTGGAAGTAGCGTTGCATGGTCGTGGGAGTCTGGTGGATCAGCCGAAGCGGCCGGAAATGTAGGCCTCGGTCTGAGCCTGGGACGGGTTCATGAAAATCTTCTCGGTGGTATCGTATTCGACCTGCTTGCCCAGGTAGAAGAAGGCGGTGCGGTCCGACACGCGGGCGGCCTGCTGCATGGAGTGCGTGACGATCACGATCGTGAACTGCTCCTTGAGCTCGTGGATGAGCTCCTCGATCTTGCCGGTGGCGATCGGGTCGAGCGCCGAGCAGGGCTCGTCCATCAGCAGGATCTCCGGTCGGTTGGCGATGGCGCGGGCGATGCATAGACGCTGCATCTGGCCGCCGGACAGACCGAGGGCGCTGTCGTTGAGCCGGTCCTTCACCTCGTCCCAGAGGGCGGCCTTGCGGAGCGAGGTCTCGCAGGCCTCCTCGAGGACGGCGCGATCGCGGACGCCGACCACGCGGAGGGCGTAGACGACGTTCTCGAAGATGGACTTCGGGAAGGGGTTGGACTTCTGGAACACCATGCCGACGCGGCGACGCAGGGAGATGACCTCCAGGCCCGGGTCGTAGATGGAGCGACCGTTGATGGTGATGTCGCCCTCGTGACGGATGCCGTCGACGAGGTCGTTCATGCGGTTCAGGTTGCGCAGCAGCGTGGACTTACCGCAGCCAGACGGCCCGATGAAGGCCACGACCTGGCGCTCAGGGATGTCGAGGGAGATGGCGTCGAGGGCCTTCTTCTGGCCATACCAGAAACCGTAGTCGCGGATGCTGATGTAGTCCTTGCGACCATCGCGCTCGGTGGCGGGTCGGACCTTGATGCGGGAAGCGGAAGGAGGGTTCATGATCTGGGGCATGAGTGGGTTGTTTTTTAGAAGGCGGCGCCCTTGAAGCGAGCGCGGAGACGATTGCGGATCCAGATCGCGCCGATGTTCAGGCAGACGACCAGGACGATGAGAAGGAGGGTGGTGGCGAACACCATCGGGCGGGCGGCATCCGAGTCCGGCGACTGGAAGCCGAGGTCATACACGTGGAAGCCCAAGTGCATGAACTTACGGTCCATGTGCAAGAACGGCGCGGTGCCGTCGAAAGGCAATGTCGGCGCGAGCTTCACCACGCCCACGAGCATGAGCGGAGCGACCTCCCCCGCCCCACGGGCCATGGCGAGGATGACGCCGGTCAGGATGCCGGGAGCGGAAGCCGGGAGGAGGATGTCACGGATCGTCTGCCACTTGGAAGCGCCGGTGGCCAAGGAGGCCTCGCGCATGCCGCGCGGTACGGCCGCGAGGGCTTCTTCCGTGGCGACGATGACGACCGGAAGGGTCATCAGGGCGAGGGTCAGCGAACACCAGAGCAGTCCGCCGGTGCCGAAGACCGGCGTATTGTTGTTATATTTCAGCTGATCGGAAAAGAACAGCTGGTCGATGGAACCGCCAAGCACGTAGACGAAGAAGCCGAGACCGAAGACGCCGAAGACGATGGAAGGCACGCCGGCGAGGTTATTGACGCTGATCCGCACGATGCGGAGGAGGGAGCCCTGCTGGGCGTACTCACGCAGGTAGATGGCCGTGATGACGCCGAACGGCGTGACCAAGACGCTCATGAAGACGGTCATCACGAGCGTGCCGAAGATCGCCGGCATGAGGCCGCCTTCGGTGTTCGCCTCGCGAGGCTCGTCGAAGATGAATTCGCCCAAGCGCGAGGCGAAGAGCCGGACGCGACCCCAGGTGTCAAGTCGGTTGGGGAACCAGGCGCGGACGATCTGGTTGAGCGGGATGACGACCTCTCGGCCGGCGGCATCCTTGGAGTCGAGCAAGGCCACGGCCCCTCCGATGACGATCTTCTGGGCCTCGGCCTTGAGGGTGCCGAAACGTTCCTCGAGTCCTTCGATTTGGCGGCGGCGGACGACGATTTCGTCGGCCAACTTCAGGTCCTCGGCACGACGCAAGGCCACGCGGGCCTCGTCCATCTCGTGATTGACGTCTCCGATGCGATGACGGGTGATTTCTTCGAATTTCTCGCGGACCGCGGCGGCGGCGGCGACCTCGGCCTGCAAAGCGGACTCGAAACCTGGATCCGTGATCGGGACGACCTTGCCGTCGGACTTGCGCAGGGAATGCGGGCGGACGAAGGCGGGGCCGTGCTCGACGCGCTCCAAGCCGAGGATGTCGGCGGGGAAGACCTCCGTCTTGATCTTGGTTTCATCGACCCAGAGGTACGAATTGCCGTTCAATTCGCGCAGTCCAACCTGGTACTGGCGTTCGTAACGGGGGTTCTCAGCCGTCGAGCCGGGACGGATGCGGCGCTGGGCGAGCTGCCCGATGATGGTGCGCCCGTCGTCGACCTGCGCCACGGGGACCTGCGGGGCCCAGAAGACCGTGACTCCGTTCAGGACGACCAAGGAGAGCAGGCCGATGACCATGCCCAGGCCTATGATGAGACCGAGGCCGGAGAACCAGACCCAGGCTTCCCCGCGGGGCGTGCTGCTATCGGTATTGGGAGCGACCATGGATTAGACGACTTTATAGCGCTCGCGCAGGCGCTGACGGAGGATTTCCGCAAGGGTATTGATCACGAAGGTAAGCAAGAAGAGGCAACAGGCGCCGAGAAAGAGCGCCCGATAATGGGTGTGACCGACGGCGGCCTCGGGCAGCTCCACCGCGATGTTGGCGGAGAGCGTGCGCATCCCGCTGAAGGGATTGGCCTCCATCACGGCGGTGTTACCTGTGGCCATGACGACGATCATGGTCTCTCCGATCGCGCGTCCGAAGCCGATCATGATGGCGGAGACGATGCCAGAAACCGCCGTGGGCACCACCACGCTCCAGACCGTCTGCCAGCGGCTGGCCCCGAGGGCCAGCGAGCCGGAAATCAAGGAGTTCGGCACGTTGGAAAGAGCGTCTTCAGCGATCGTGAAGACGATCGGGATGACCGCGAAGCCCATCACGAAGCCGACGACCAAGGAATTGCGCGAATCGTAGGTCTCGCCGGTCGTCTGACGCCACCACTCGCGGAAGTCGGCGACAGGCAGGCCGCTGACGGAATCCTTGACGGTGAAGAGCATCGATTCGACGAACGGCCCGGCCTGCCAGGCCAGATAGACGCACAGGGCGAGGAAAGGCAGCAACCAGACAAATTCCATGCCGGGCTTGACCTGACGCCGGACCGGCTGCGGCAAGGCCGACCACAGGAAACCGGCGAACAAGGCCGCGGGCGCAAGGATGCCGATGGCGCAGAACAGGGAGACGAGCCGCGGATCGACCAACGGGGCCAGCCAGATGCCGGCGAGGAAGCCCAGCACCACGGAAGGCAACGACGCCATGATTTCCATGACCGGTTTCACGACCTGGCGGTATTCGGGGCGAAGGAACTGGGAGACGTAGATGGCCGCGGTGAGGGCGATGGGGAGGGCGAAGAGGAGCGCATAAAGCGTACCCTTGGCCGTTCCGTAGATGAGAGGCACCATGGAGTACTTGGCCTCGAACTCGTCGGACCCGGAGCTGGACTGCCAGGTGAACGCGGGGCCCTCGGCTCCTTCGTACCAAATCTTACCGAAAAAGGCGGACCACGACGAGTCCGGGTGATGGTCCTCGACGTTCCAGCGGTGTAACTTTCCGTCGGCGGAGAGGGCCGTGAAACGGTCATAATTAGCTGAGAACGCCACCTGCCGGATCGAGCTTGCGGGAGCCTCGCCTTCCCAGCGCAGAGTTCCCGTGGTCATGTTACGGAGCTGGAGGCGGCCACCGGCGACCGCAAGATAGCATTTGTTACCCTCCGCGGCGTAGACTCCTTCGCCCGGACCAGCAAGGACCTCCCCATCATGGATCTTACCCCATCGTCGGAGACTCAAACCATCCGGCTGGAGCTGCGGATACATCGACCAGACCTGCTGCGAACCGTCACGTCCCACGAAGACGACCGAAACATTGCCGAAGACCAAGCCGCTCGCGCTGACCGAGGGATCGCGGGAATCCTTGAACGGCACGAAGGACTGCAGGAAGGAGAACTTCGCGCCATCGTCGGCGTAGGCACGGACCTCGCCGGACTTACCGACGACGATGAGGGCTTCGGCGGTGGAGGGAAGGTGGATCTGCGAGATGCTGCTGGCTTCGGCCGCGACCACGAACGGGTCGCTGGCTACGACGCGCGCCTTTCCGCCGAGTCCTTTGCGCTCGGTGAGACGGACAGCCGTCAGCAGGGGCTTGCCGTTCTCCTCCTGCCGGACGAGCAGCAGCCGCGAGAGGGAGCCCTTGGCGTTCCAGACATCGAGGCAAGGCAGACCCGGCTTGCCGATCCTCACCGGTTCGAGGGCGACCACCGATGGCTCGATGGTGCGCCTGCCGGCCGCGTCGAAGGTCGAACGGTAGCTGACACGGACCTCCATGACGGTCCCGTCGGAGAGGCCGAGGAAGACCAGGCCGCCACGTGGATAGGATTTCACCGAACTGACGCGTCGGCCCCCGAGGACGGGAGCCCAATCCAAGGCCTTCGCGCCATCCTTGGAGCGCTGGAAGACAAGGGAGCCATCGGCGAGCACCACGTAAGGAAGTTCGCCATACTCATCCTCTCCGAAGGCCATCGCGGAAGCCGGCACGTTCAAGGCCGGCATCGGCGCCACGGTGGCTCCGATGAAGAGCGGGAAGACTTGAAAGACCAGGAACGCGAGCATCCCGAAGACCGCCAGCACCACGCCGATGCCGCCGAAGCGGATGAGGCGCCCCATCCACCGGTCGGCGGCCAGGGTCACGGGACTCACGGTAAAGCGCGACTCAGGAGCGGCGTCCTTAGCGGGCTTTTTGTCGGAAATGTCCATCGGGTTACGGTCAGGTGTCTTTGGCTCTATTAAAGGGTAAGGCGGGGGGACCCCGCCTTGGGAGGACCCGAGATCGTATCGTCGCGCTTTTCAGACCGACCCCGGAGGGCGTGGTGGCGACGATACGATTTCGAGACCAAACTTATTCGGCGCTGTAGTACTTGAGCGAGGCGCGTCCTTCGGCGGCGACTTCGGCCGGCAGCGGGAAGTAGCCGTCCTTGATCACGATCTCCTGGCCCTGCTTGGAGAGCACGAAGGTCATGAATTCGCTGGTCAGCTTGTCCATGTCCTTGGAGGGGGACTTGTTCACGTAGACGTACAGGAAGCGAGCGAGGGGGTAGCTACCGTTGAGGCAGTTGGCGTAGTTCGCTTCGGCGAAAGGCTGGCCATCCTTCTCGGAGAGGGCGAGAGCCTTGACGCCGGAGGTCTTGTAACCGATGCCGGAGTAGCCGATACCACCGAGTTCGGCGGCCACGCCCTGGACGACGGCGGAAGAACCAGGCTGCTCCTTGACCGAGGCCTTGTAGTCACCGTTCTTAAGGGAAAGCTCCTTGAAGAAACCGTAGGTGCCGGAGGCGGAGTTACGACCGAAAGCGGAGATCGTCTTGCTGGCGAAAGCGCCGGTCAGCTTGACGTCACCCCAGGTGTTGACGTCCTGGCCGCCGCGCTTGCGGGTCGAGGAGAAGATGCCGTCGACCTGGGAAAGCGAAAGGCCGGCGACAGGATTGTCCTTGTGGACGAAGACGGCGAGGGCGTCGATCGCCACGGCGATCTTGGTCGGCTTGTAGCCGAACTTACCGGCGAAGCCAGCGACTTCCGAGGACTTCATCTCGCGGCTCATCGGGCCGACGTTCGAGGCGCCGGTGGTGAGAGCGACGGGCGCGGTGCTGGAACCTTTGCCTTCGACCTGGGCGTTGACGTTCGGATAGCGGGCCTTGAAGCCTTCGCCCCAGAAGGTCATCAGGTTGATGAGCGTGTCGGAACCGACGGCGTTCAAGTTACCCGAGACGCCGGAGGTGACGGCGTAATCAGGCAGCTTGGCGTCGACGACGACGGCGTCAGCAGCCGGGGCGGCGGACTGGGCGGAAACGATGGTTGCCGTGAGGGCAAGCAGCGCGAGGGACTTGAGTGTGGTGTGCATATGGTTGGGAAGCAGGGTGATCATCCCATACAATTGTTACAGTCCCGTGTCGGAGGGGTGTTTCTTCGGTGATAGCCCCACCCCCCTGAATACCCCTTTCAGGGGCCAAAACACCGGTTATTTCAGATATTCCTGCAAAAGCTGGGCCGAACGGGCCTCCGCATCGGCGACAGGCATGCCCCCCTTGACCCCCGGACGCTTGTGTCCGGTCTGCATGAGCCAGGCGTCGCGGAGGATCAGGGAGCTCTCACGGAGCACCTTGAGCTTCTCGCCTTCCGCGAAAGCCACGTCGCGCTTCCACTTCATCATCGGCGCGAGCGACTGCCACACGGCCTGCGCCATGAAGAGATGTCCTTGCTCTCCCGGATGGAGATTATCCTTCGCGTAGATGAACGCGGGGTCGGCTTGCTTCGCCGCCGCGACCGACTGATGCAGCAAAGGATGGATGTCGATGACCTGCCAGCCCGCGGAACGCTGCGCGACGAGCCACGCGCCGTAGGCTTCCATCACGCCGTCGTAGTTGATCGCATCCTTCGCGCGGTTGTCCGGCGCATAGAGCGGAGGCGTGACCATGACGACCTGCGCGCCCGCGCGGATGCAGGCGAGGCGAAGCTTGATGACGCCTTCCTGGAAGGCGAGCTGACGTCCGGAATCGAGCGGCAGGTAGATGCCGTCATTGATGCCGTAGCAGGCGACGACGAGCGTCGGCTTGAACTGCGCGAGCACGCGACCGAGGCGCTCGTGGAGATCCGGACGCGGGAACGCGCCGCCGGCGTGACCGGGCTCGGAGAGACCGGACGTCGTCTCGCTCGAGAGACCCATGTTCACGATCGTCGCGCGGGCCATGCCCTTCTGCGCGCGGATCGCCGATTCGACGTAGACCGTCCAGTTGCCGCCGTAAGTGATGCTGTCGCCGAGGAAGAGGATCCGCGGTTCCTGTTTGTCGGCCGAAGCGCGGGCGGTGAAGAGGAGCAGAAGAGCGAGCAAAAGGCGTGGCATACCCCTCACACTGGCAAGCCGGCCGGGAAGGTGAAAGCGGATTAAGGACCGACTTATTAACGGACGCCCACTTCGGCCTTCTCCCGGCGGACGGACGGGCTATCGTCAGCCGTCCTGAATCCGCCCATCCACATCAAGGGAGCCCGCACCCATAACCTCAAGGATGTCGAACTGACCATCCCACGCGGTCAGCTGACCGTGATTACGGGGGTCAGCGGCTCGGGCAAGTCATCCCTGGCCTTCGACACCCTCCACGCCGAAGGGAGCCGCCAATACCTCGAATCCCTCTCGGCCAAGGCCCGCGGCATGCTGGATTCCGCCCCCCGGCCCGACGTCGACTTCATCCGCGGCCTCTCCCCGGTCATCGCCATCGCCCAGCGCACCGGCGGCAATACCAACCCCCGGTCCACGGTCGCCACCCTGACCGAGATCGCGGACCATGCCCGGCCGCTCTGGATCATCGCCGGCGACCGCCGCTGCCTCAAGGACGGCCACCCCGTCCGCCGTCGCTCGCTCGACGACAACCTTCGCGCCCTCGAAGCCATCCCCGCCGGCACGCGTCTGATGGTCGTAGCACCGGTCGCCAAGGACAAACCCTCGGTGCTCCTCGAAACTTCCGCCGACCTCGGCCGACGCGGCTTCTCCCGCGTCCGCGTGGACGGCACGGTCGCCACGCTCGACGAAGCCGCGGGCCTGCTTACCGGACGCGAAGCCAGGCAGCTCGACGTCGTGGTCGACCGCATCGTCGCAGGGCCAGACCAACGTAGCCGCCTAGCTGACTCCCTCGAACTCGCCTTCCGCGAAGGCCGTCATCGCGCGAGCGTGCTCGCCGAGAAGGATGGCCGCTGGGAAGAACACGTGCTCTCGCTCCATCTCGCCTGCGAACATTGCGGCGAGACCTACGAGCCCATCAGCCCGAAGGCGCTTTCCCATAATCATCCCGAAGGGGCTTGCGCCGATTGCGGCGGCTTAGGCCGGCAGATGCGCTTCCAGGAAAGCCTCTCCATCCGCGACGAGTCCCTCTCGCTCCACGACGGCGTGGTGAAGCCTTGGAAATGCGCCACGCGCAAGACGCTCATCCATCGCAACGCGATCACCCGCGCGCTCGCCGAACAGGTGCCGTTCGACCAGAAGACGCCGTGGCGCGAACTCCCCAAGGCCGTCCGGGACCTACTGCTGCACGGCGATCCGAAGCGTAAGTTCCTGCTCCCGCCGCCCAAGGGCCGCAAGCCCGTCGAGGCCGTCTGGACAGGCATGTTCACCGAGCTCGAACACGCCTACCGGACCACCACCGGCGAGTCGCTCCGCCAGCGCCTGCTGCAGTTCCAGGCCGGCTCCGTCTGCGCCAGCTGCCAAGGCCGTCGCCTCTCCCCTGCCGCCCTCTCGCTGCGCCTGAACGGCAAGACCATGGCCGAGTTTTTGGCGATGACCATCCCGGCTGCGCTGGAGTTCACGAAGCAGCTCGCGACGCACCCAGCCGTGATGCCCGCCGAGGAAGCCCGCCGCGGGCTCGAGCAGCGCCTCGCGTTCCTGCACGAGGCCGGCCTCAACTACCTCACGCTCGACCGTGAATGCAGTTCGCTCTCCGGAGG
>JBEDDU010000024.1:0-4761 GCA_041176065.1 Verrucomicrobiota bacterium
TCCCTGGCCCGGCCTTCAAGGCCGGCCTGCGCTCGGGCGACAAGGTGCTGGCGGTCGACGACATCGCGGTCAGCAGCTTCAACCAGATCAGCGAGGCGGTGATGCTGGGCAACCGGCGTGATTCGCAGGGCAATCCGACGGCGACCTTCAAGGTCGAACGCAACGGCGAGGTCCTCGAGTTCGTGGTGCAGCCCGCCCGCGTCGAGATCAACGCCCACTCCGGGGACCGCGTCCGCATGGCAGGGCTGCAGCCGCGCACCGCCGTCATCGTCGGCGCCACCGCCCCCGGCTCGCCGGCCGAGAAAGCGGGCCTCAAGGCCGGCGACCGCATCCTCTCGATGGACGGACTCCCGTTGAACAACACGGTGGAATTCCGCGAACTCCTGCGCAAGGACGGCGCGAAACCCCGGACGCTGCTCGTCGAGCAGGCCGACGGCGTCAACACGACGGTGGTGGTGACCCCGCAGGTCACGACGACGGTCAACCCCGTCAGCATCATCGCCTATGGCGAGACCAAGCGGCATTCGCTGATCCTCGTGCCCGCGACCCGCGACCTCCTCTCCAAGGACCCGGAGGCCGTCCGCGACCAGCTGATGGTGCTGGGCGTGTCGCCCGACGACCCGACCCTGACGGAGACGCTGAAGATCGGCACGATCGTCGACAAGGTCGACGGCAAGGAGCAGATCGTCTCCGTCCGTTCGCTCGCCGGGCTGGTGGAAGCCGTCGGGCGCACGCCGCGCGACCTGACGCTCTACTGGAAACGGGCCAACGGCGAGGCCGGCAACCTGACCCTCCGGAAAGCCCACGCCGTCGACAAGCAACCCGTCCAGCACGCCCAGATCGGCATCCGTTACGCCACCCGCACCGAGCTCGCCTACCGCAACCCCTGGGAGACGTGCGCCGGCATCGTGAAGTCGACCTTCACGACCCTCGGCCGCCTCTTCGACCGCGGTTCGGACATCCAGGTCAAGCAGCTCGCTTCGGTCATCTCGATCACGAAGACCTATTACAACCTCTCGGAGGACATCCGCCGGGTGCTCTGGTTCACGGTGCTGATCAACCTGAACCTCGCGGTGCTCAACCTCATGCCGATCCCGGTCCTCGACGGCGGCCACATGCTCATCGCCACGATCCAGCGCTTCACCAAGGGGATACTGAGCAACAAGGCGGTCGTCATCCTGCAATATACCTTCATGGCCCTGCTGCTCTCCCTGATGGCCTACATCATCCTGCACGACGTCCGCCGCTGCTCCGGCGACAGCGAGCTCCAGCTCAAGCAACAGCTCCTGGAACGCCACGTCTACAAGCCGCAGGATTTCGGCGCGAAGAAGTAGGCCGAGCCGAAAGCTCGGCAGGGATAGGGACAGGGCTAGGGCTTGGGCCAGATAATGGCCTGGCACCCGGATGTACGCCTAGCCCTGCCCCTAACCCTAGCCCTAGCCCTGGCCCTTACTCGTCTTTTGCACGTTTGCACTTTGGCACGTTTGCACCTTATCTCACCGCATACCCTCATGGAAAAGCCCCTCCCCGAAAACTCCCGCCGCAACTTCCTCGGCAGCCTCGGCGCCGCCTTCGCCGCCCTCAGCCTCCCGGCCGGACTCGCCGCCGCCCAGGCCGCGACCGACGCCGCGGGCAACCCGATCCCGAAGAAGGTCATCTCGAACCCCTACATCTACAAGTTCGCCATCGGCAAGTTCGAGGCCTGGTCCATCAGCGATGGCTTCGGCACCTTCAAGCAGGGCGTGACCAAGAAGATGTGGCCGCCGGCCGAACGCGCCGAGATGACCAAGGCCCTCGTGGCCCTCGGCGAGCGCCCGGACGACATGACCCTCTACGTGAACATCCTGCTCCTGCGTAAGGACAAGGAGGTCATCCTCGTCGACGCCGGCTTCGGCCCCCACAAGAACGCCACGTGGGGCTGGCTCGCCGACGCGATGGACAGCATCGGCATCGAGTTCAAGGATGTCACCCACGCCCTCCTGAGCCACTCGCACATCGACCACATCGGCGGCCTCGCCAGCGGCGGCAAGATCCTCTTCCCCAACGCGGCCGTCCACGTCCTCAAGGATGAGGTCGATTTCTGGCGCGGCAAGGAGCCCGACTTCTCCAAGTCGCACCGCACCGACGACATCAAGGGCATGATCCGCAACGTCCGCGGTTCGTTCGACACGCTCCAGCCCAACCTGGTCATCCACAAGGACGGCGACCAGATCCTCGACGGCGCGATCACGATCCTCGCCGCCCCGGGCCACACCGACGGCCACGCGATCTTCCGCATCAAGTCGGGCAACGACTCCCTGCTCCACATCTCGGACCTCGCCCATAACCACGTGCTGATGCTCGAGGATCCGAACTGGTTCATCGACTTCGACCACCATCCGGAAGTGGCCATCGCGACCCGTAAGAAGGTCTTCGCCGAGATCGCGGCCACCAAGGAGCGCGCCTACGGCTTCCACCTCCCCTGGCCCGGCCTGGGCGTGGTCGTCCCCAACGGCCGCAAGGGCTACCAGTGGGTCCCGTCGTCCCATCGCTGGGATTTCTGACGCTCGTTGACCTCCGTCGGCAAAGGGGTTGAGTTGACCCCATGCCCTCGGAGTATTGTCCCTCCCGCCACCGCACGGTCCGCCGCCTCACCCGCGTCGTGAACGTAGGCGGCGTGGGCGTGGGCGGCCATAACCCGATCCGGGTGCAGTCGATGACGACCTCCGACACGGAGGACGTCGCGGCGACGGTCGCGCAGGCGATCCGCCTGGCCGAAGCAGGCAGCGAGCTCATCCGCATCACGGCCCCGAACAAGGCCGCCGCCGCCGCACTCAAAGAGATCCGCGCGAAGTTCCGCGCCGCAGGCTTCACGCAGCCGCTGGTCGCCGACATCCACTTCCTCCCGGCCGCAGCGATGGAGGCCGTCGAACACGTGGAGAAGATCCGCGTGAACCCGGGCAACTACGCCGACAAGAAGAAGTTCGCGGTGCTGGAATACACCGACGCGGCCTACGCCGAGGAGCTGGAGCGCCTGCACGCGGCTTTCTCGCCGCTGGTGCTCCGGGCCAAGGCCCTCGGCCGCTCCCTGCGCATCGGCACCAACCACGGCTCGCTTTCGGACCGCATCATGAACCGCTTCGGCGACTCGCCGAACGGGATGGTGGAATCGGCCCTGGAGTTCATCCGCATCGCGGAATCGCACGGCTTCAAGGACATGGTGCTGTCGATGAAGTCCTCGAATCCGAAGGTGATGGTCGAGGCCTACCGCCTCGCGGCCGCCCGCATGACGGAGCTCGGCATGGACTATCCTCTCCACCTCGGCGTCACCGAGGCCGGCGAAGGCGAGGACGCCCGCATCAAATCCGCCATCGGCATCGGCTCGCTCCTCGCCGACGGCCTGGGCGACACCATCCGCGTCTCGCTCACGGAAGACCCGTGGCACGAGATCCCGGTCTGCCGCGAGATCGTCCGTCGCGCCGAAGCCCTGGCCGCCTTGGGCGCCGCTTCGACCGCCACCCTGCCCGCCGACCCGGCGGATCCTTTCTCGTTCACCCGTCGCGAGACGGAGGCCGTCACGCTGTCGACGAAGTGCCTCGCCGGCTCCGCCGAAACGCCGCGCGGGATCGTCCGCAGCGTCGCCGGCCTCGCCGACTGGCAGGCCGCGGCCAAGGAACTCCTCGACGCCCACGCCGCCCAGCGCGAAGTCCGCGCCGAAGGCCTGCTGGTGCGCCTTGATGACGTCGCTCATGCCTCCGGCCTCCGCTCCCTGCGCAAGGCCCTCGGCCAGGCCGTGCCCGCGCTCTTCGTCGAGACCACGCTTTCGCCGGCCGACTTCCCGTTCGACGGCGACGGCAGCCGCCTGGTAGCCGTGAAGGCTTTCTCCGCGGCCGACGGGGCGGAAATCAAAGCCTGGGGCGAAGCGGCCGGGAAGCACGACGCGCTCCTCGCCGTCGACCTCGACGGACCGACGCTCACCGCGCTGGCCAAGGAGCTCTCCGCCATCCACGCCGGTCGCCTCATCCTGACCTCCTCCCAGCCGCAGGATGGCCTGCACGCGACGGGCACCTATCGCGAGCTCGTGCGCCGCGCCGCCGCCGCGAAGCTCAAGGCTCCGCTCTGGATCCGCGCGACGGTCGCCAACGCCGTGCTCATCGACCCCGGCTTCCAGTCCCGCCTCCTCGAGGCCTCGATCCACGCCGGCGGCCTGCTGGTCGACGGCTACGGCGACTTCCTTTCGTGCGAGACGCCGACCACGACGGCCAAGTCGCTGACGCTGGCCTACGACATCCTGCAAGGCGCGCGCATGCGCCAGACGAAGACCGAATACGTCGCCTGCCCCAGCTGCGGCCGTACGCTCTTCGATATCCAGTCGACGACCCTCAAGATCAAGGAACGCACCGGCCACCTGAAGTCCGTGACCATCGCCGTCATGGGCTGCATCGTGAACGGTCCCGGCGAGATGGCCGACGCCGACTTCGGCTACGTCGGCGGGGCGCCCGGCAAGATCAACCTCTACGTCGGCAAGACCCCGGTGAAGTTCAACATCCCGCAGGAAGAAGCCGTCGAACGCCTCGTCGACCTCATCAAGGAAAAGGGCAAGTGGGTGGAGGCGTGAGCCTAGATCCTCAGTTTAGTCTGCAGGGATAGGGCTTGGGCTAGGGCCAGTAAGCTGCCTTTATCTCTAGCCCTGGCCCAAGCCCTAGATCTGGCCCTTTACTTGTTTTCCGCCACAAGCACCTCGATCAGCGGAGCCGAATCCGGCAAACCGTGCGGGTGATG
>JBEDDU010000025.1:0-4333 GCA_041176065.1 Verrucomicrobiota bacterium
TGTCGGCGTTGCTGCAGAAGGCCGAGCCGTCGTTGAGCAGCAGGTTCGGCACCTCCCAGCACTGGTTCCACTGGTTGGTGACGGACTTCTTGGCGTCCGCGCCCATGATGGCGCCGCCGACTTCGTGGATGATGTAGCCGCCGGGCTCGATGGCCTTGGAGCCGTCGGTCTCGGGCTTGCGGGCCTTGCCGCCGATGGCTTCGACGATCATCGCGAAGGTGGCGTGCATGTGCGCGGCCTGCTTGGTCTCGTGCTCGGACCACTTCCAATGGAACTTCAGGACCGGGATGCCCCACTTGTCCTTCACGTTCGGATCGAGCTCACAGAACGAGCCCTCGTTCGGGATCATCTCGCCGCGGCCGGAGAAGCCGATGCCGGCGCCGTATTTCTGGCGGACCTCGTCCTTGTAACTGCGGCCGTAACCCGGGCTGGCGCCGCCGGCCCCCAGGCCGGGCATGCGACGTCCGGTCGCGAACTCGATGTGGTAACCACGGGCGAAACCGAGCTTGCTCGCGTCCTTGTACAGCCACCAAGGGATGTAGACGTGGGCGCCGGCCCCTTCCTCATTGTGCACCGGCAGGTTCTCGAAGGCCGGCACGCTGCCGCCGAGGCTCGCGCCGACGGTGTCCATGATGTACTTGCCGACGAGGCCGGAACCGTTGGCGATGCCGTTCGGGAAGCGGTTGGACTTGGAATTCAGCAGGATGCGGGCGGTCTCGCCGGAGCTGGCGGCGAGGATGACGGCCTTGCCCTTCACGGCGCGCTCCTGGCCGGTGACCTTGTCGACGTAGATGACCCCGTTGGCCTTGCCGTCGGCGCCGACGGTGACCTCGCGGGCATGGGCGTTGCAGAGGATGTCCAGGTTGCCCGTGGCGAGCGCCGGCGGGAGGTGGACGGTGGTCGACTGGTAGTTGGCCTTGATCGAGCAGCCACGGCCGCAGTCCGTCGCCCAGAAGCAGGCGGCGCGCTCCTGCATGGCCTTGGCGATGATCTTCTGGGCCTTCGGGTTGTTCGGATGGAGTCGGGCCGGGAAGTTCACGTGATCCTGGCGTGTCGAGAGGATGGCGCGATGGATCGGGATCACGGGCATCCCGTATTTGGCGATGTGCTTCTTGACGAACAGTTCGCCCGCGCGGGCCTTCGGCGGCGGCAGGAGGGTCCCGTTCGGGGAGTCCGGGGTGTTCTCGAGGCCTTCGTTCGAACCGTAGACCCCGACGAGCATCTCGACCTTATCGTAATAGGGCGCCACGTCCTCATAGCTGAGCGGCCAGTCGAAGCCGAGGCCGTCGCGGGAATAGGGCTTGAAGTCGTAGGGTCCGTTGCGGAGCGAGATGCGACCCCAGTGGTTGGTGCGTCCGCCGAGCATGCGGGCGCGCCACCAGAAGAAGCGCTGCTTGGGGTCTTCGGAGGCCTGGGTATAGGGTTCGCCCGGGACCTCCCAGCCGCCGTCGACGGTCGCGTCGTGGAAGCCGAAAGGCTTCTCGCGGGTGCTCATCGCGCGCAGCGGAGCATCGGCCTTGGACTGGAACATGGGCGTCTCGGTGACCGGGTCGTAGTTTCGACCGGCCTCAAGCATGAGCACCTTCACGCCGTTCATGGTGAGCGTGTAGGCGGACTGACCGCCGCCGGCGCCGGAACCGACGACGATGACGTCGTAGGAGGGCTGCAGTTCTTTTTCGGTGATGATGGCCATGGGGAGGGAAATTACTTGGAAGGGCGGAACTGCCAGGCTTCGTCGAAGAAACCGGCGGCGGGGATGGCGCCCGGCGCGACGGCGTCAGGAGCGACCTTGAGGTCGACCACGGCCCAGTCGGGCAGCTTGGCGACCTGACGGGCGTTGTTGAGGTAGTCGTATTCTCGGTAGGTGAAGCTGCTGTTGATCACGACGTACTTCTGAGGGTTCAGCGGATTCGGATAGATCAGGATCGGCGCATGGTCGGCGGCCGGATAGGTCTTGCCGTCGACGACGAGCTTATCGGCCGTCCATTGGATCGGGAGCTTGGCGATGACCTTGGCGATGACGGCGTTGGACGAAGGATCGCCCCAGAGGATGAGGTTATGCTTGGCGATGTCCTCGTCCTTGAGCTGCGTGTCGGCCTTCACCGGCGCGTCGCCACGGAACTGACGGCGCCATTCGCGGGCGCCGCGCTCCATCTCGGCCTTGGCCCAGCCGCCGACCTTGGCGTTGAGGGGCTGACCCGTGGGCGCGACGTAAAGGAACGAGTCCATGAAGGCGTCGTCGATCGGACCGGAGAGACCATGACGCTTATGCGCGCCCTTGTCAGCGTAGGCAGCGACCTGCGTCCACTCGCCGGTCTTGGCATCGCGGGCGAAGGTGGCCTTCCAGGAGCGATCCGAGGCGGCCTTGACCGAAGTCAGCACCTTATGGCCGTCGATGGTCACGGCGGTCGGAGCGAAGGGCGACTGGACGGAGTCGCCCGGGGCGAAGTCCAGCGTCAGGCCGGCGACGTTCGTCGTCCTGACCTCGATGGCACGGTCATCGACCAGCTTGGCGTCGACCTGCGCCTTCTTCCAATGCTCGACCATGCGGTCGACCCGCACCCAATGCATGCGGTCATAACGGAGGAAGTAGGTGGCGAAGGAGACCTCCTTGGGCGTGCGGACGCGACCGGAGGCGGCGATGGCGGCGAGGCGACGCTCGATCTCGACCATGGAGTCGGGGTGGATCTTGTGGGCGGTCTGGGGCCCGATGATGTGCGTCAGTTCGAGGCCGACCTTGCCCATCTCGCGGGCCATCACGTCGGCGGCCTGCTTCTGCTTGTCGATCTCGCCGCTGTAGGCGACCGTCGGGGCGTTGCGGAAGTTGATGGCGGTGTCGGTGGCGTTATACCAGGCCCAGAGCGTCTTCTGCCAGGACGGGATCTTGGAGACGTCCTCGTTCTGGAAGACGTTCAGGAACTCGGGGGTCTCGGAGAAGCCGGCGCCGGGATTGATGCCGCACCAGCGATCCGCGTAGTGTGCGCCGAACTGCCAGACTGCGGCTCCGCCCATGGAGAAGCCGCGGATGAAGAGACGGTCGTCGTCGATGTTGTAACTTTTGCGGGCATGGGCGTAGGCCTCCCAGAGGTCGACTTCGCCGGCCATCTTGTTGGCGCAGCAGTAGCGACCATACAGATGGAGCACGAGACGGTTGGTCGCGGGCACCTGGCCGACGTTCTTGCGGCGGTCGTTCAGGAACGCCAGTTCGGTGAGGGTCTCGCCGCGGCCGTGGCACCAGAAGTCGAGGCGCATGAGCGAGCCGGCATAGTTGTCCGGGATGACCATGCCGTAGGGCTGGACCGATCCGTCGATCTTCGACTTATAACCGCGGACGACCAGGCCGGTCTGGCGCGTCCAAGGAGCCTCGCCCTTCTGGAACGACGCCGCGCGTGCCTTGCCCTCGGCGATGAGATCGTGGGCGCTCTTGAACTCGTCCTTCTTGAAATACTCGTTGTAGCGACCGGCCCAGTCCACGGCCTTGTGGAAGATCTCGATGTCGGCCAGGAGCTCCTCGAGGCGCGGGTTCTTCGCCTGGGCTTTGGCGGCGGCGTCGATGGCCGTGCGAAGTTCGGCGAGCTCCTTGGTCAGCGCGGCCTTCTCGGCCTCGGGCAGTGCCACGGCCTTGTCGGTCGGCGGGATCGGCCGGACGGCGGCCGGAATATTATCCTTGGGTCCGTCGGCCAAGGCCGTGACGGCGAGGAGGGAAAGAAGCAGGAGGGTACGCATGCGTAGGATAAGATGAGCAGACCTCAGAACAGGCCTGACGGGGTGTCTAAGGTTTAGAGTACGACCCACCTGACCGACAAGTGTTCCTTCTGGCGGGATAACGACAGGAATAGGTGCGGATGGCCATTTTCCTCGCCTCCGCCCTTCCCCTTCCTCACATCTCCGGGCAATGGCCCTCCTCAGTCTCCTCGACGTCTATGTCAGCTTCGGCGGCCCTCCCGTCCTGGACCACCTCAACCTCCAGATCGAGGAAGGCGAACGCGTCTGCCTGCTCGGCCGTAACGGCGCCGGCAAGACCACCCTCATGCGCATCGCCGCCGGTGAGTCCGCCCCCGATACCGGCACGGTCACCATCCCCGAGGGCGTCTGCATCGCCCGTCTGACCCAGGAGATCCCTGAATCCCTCCCCGGCACGGTCCGGGACATCGTCACCTCGGGCCTCCGGGACGACGACGGCTCGGAAGACTGGGAGAAAGACCTTCGCGTCGACGACCTGATCGCCCGCCTCGGCCTCCCCGAGGACCGCGACTTCAACGCCCTCTCCGGCGGCCTCAAGCGCCGCTGCCTCCTCGCCAAGGCCCTCGCCTCCAAGCCTGGGCTCCTGCTG
>JBEDDU010000026.1:0-4819 GCA_041176065.1 Verrucomicrobiota bacterium
AGCGCCGCGGAGGAACTCGCGCTCGGCCACCGCATCAAGGCCGGCCAGAACGCCGACGGCACCCTCACCCCGGCCGGCCAGGCCGCCTTCGACGAACTGGTGAAATGCAACCTGCGCCTGACCTACTACGTCGCGAAGAAGATCAACGTATCCCGCGAGGAGATGTTCGAACTCGTCGCGGCCGGCAACGTCGCGCTCATGGAATCGGCGCGCACCTTCGATGCCGACCTCGGTCACCGCTTCAGCACGTACGCCGTCTGGGGCATCCGCAGCGCGGTGTTCCGCCACCTCAACTTCCTGCGCCGCACGGTGCGCCTCCCGCGCAACCTCCACGAGCAGATGGCCAAGCTGCGCAAGGCCGAGGACGCGATCCTCCAGAAGACCGGCCGCGAAGCGACCGAGGCCGAACTGTCCGCCGCGCTGGAGTGGTCGCCGGAGAAGCTCGCCGCGCTGCGCACCTACCAGCAGCACGGCCAGTCGCTGGACGCGCCGATCGGCGAAGACGGCGACACGACCTTCGGCGACACGCTCGCCGACCCGGAATCGTCGACGCCCGCCGCCTACGCCGAGGCCTCCGACCGTCAGGCCGCGCTGGCCGAGGTGATGGCGCAGCTCACGCCCCGCGAACTCGAGGTGATCCGCGCCCGCGCCGGCCTCGACGGCGAGGAGCAGACGCTCGACGCCATCGGCCGCCGTCACGGCGTCTCCCGCGAACGCATCCGCCAGATCGAAGCCGAGGCCTTCCGCAAGATGCGCGAACGCATCCGCCGCTGAGCCGGGTCTTGTGTCGGGGGAGGGTTTCGCCATCATGTCGGCGTGCCCTCCTCCTTCCCACGCCTGCTGCTCCTCGGCCTCGCCGGCCTCGTCGGCCCGAACCTCGCCGCCCAGCAGATCGAGCCGTTCGAGGAGCCGCCGATCAGTTATTCGGCCACCGAGGCCAAGGACCGGGCCACGGTCCTCAACGCCGCCCATCAGGCGCGCGCCAACGCCATCCGCTCCCTGCCGGCGAAGAAGCGCCTGCAGTGGCTGCTCGATGAGTTCAAGGTGCCGGTCGAATCCCAGATCTTCGTCTTCAGCAAGACGAGCCTCCAGCGCGACCTGATCACCCCGGAGACGCCCCGCGTGCTCTACTTCTCCGACGAAGCCTACGTCGGCTGGGCGCCCACCGGCGCGTTCGAGGTGACGGTCTTCGACCCGCAGCTCGGCGCGACCTTCTACGTCTTCGACGCGCATGAGACCGGCGCGGCCCCCTTGCTGCGCCGCGACAACGACTGCCTGCTCTGCCACGCCCGCCACGAACACACGCCCTCCCTGCGCGCCCGCACGGTCTTCCCCGACGCGCGCGGCGAACCGCTCGCCGGCTCCGGAGGTTCGAACATCGACCCCTCCACGCCGCTCGAAGAACGCTGGGGCGGATGGTACGTCACCGGCGGCGGCCCCGGCCTGCGCCACCGCGGCAACCTCACCGGAAAAAAAGTCGAAGACTTCGAGGGCCCCTCGGCGCAGCCGGTCCGCAACCTCGCTTCGCTCGAAGGCGTCGTGGATACGCGTCGCTACCTCCTGAAGACGAGCGACGTGGTCCCGATGCTCCTGCACGACCACCAGGTCCACGTGCACAACGTGATCTCCACCGCGCTGCAGGACGCGCGCATCGCGCTCCATCGCTGGCCGGCGATGCGCAAGATCCTCGGCCTGCCCGACGACGCCCCGCCGCAGGGCTCCTGCGTCGTGGTCTTCGAAAGCCAGGCCGAGAAGCTGATCGACGCCCTGCTCTGCCGCGGCGAAGCCGCTTGGCCCGAAGACGCGCTGCGCTCCGACGGCGTCTTCGCCGCCGCCTACGCCAAGAGCCGCAAGGCCGACGCCAAAGGGCGCTCGCTCCGCGACCTCGACCTGCGCACGCGCCTCTTCCGTTACCGCTGCAGCCCGCTGATCTACTCCGAGAGCTTCACCCACCTGCCCCGCCAGCTCCGCGAAATCACGCTGCTGCGTCTCTCCGCCGGCCTGCGCGCCTTCCCGCCCTCGCCCGCCTTCGGCCACCTCGAAGAATCCGAACGCGTCGCGATCCACGAGATCCTGACGGCAACGCTGCCCGACCTGCCGGCCGGCTGGGGCAAGTAAGGCGGACACGCGAAGGGCCGGCCCTCGCGAGAGGACCGGCCCGGAGACGAAGCCGTAGACGGCTTACTTGACGAGCGAAGCGAGCTTCTCGCGGATCGCGTCGGCCCAGATCTGGTAGCTGGCGGCGTTCAGGTGCAGGAGGTCAGGCATGATGGCCTTCTCGAGCGTGCCGTCGGGCTTGAGGAACTTGGCGCCGATGTCGAGGAAGTGGACCTTCTGGCCGTCGTCGAACTTGGCGATGAGGGCGTTCACGGCCTGGTTCTTGGCGCGGCCGGGGTTGTTGGCTTCGGTGGCGCCGCGCGGGAAGATCGCGAGCAGGAGCACCTTGGTCTCGGGCGAACGCTGATGGATCGCGGTGATGATGTTCTTGATGCCCGCGGCGATCTGCTCGGGGGAGTTCTCGGCGACGCCGGAATTGTTGGTGCCGATCATGAGCACGACGGCCTTGGGCTTGAGGCCTTCGAACTCGCCGTTCTCGACGCGCCACAGGACGTGCTGGGTGCGGTCGCCGCCGATGCCGAAGTTGGCGGCCTTGTACTGGCCGAATTCCTTGTCGAAGATGGCGGCCTGACGACCCCAGCCCGCGGTGATGGAGTCGCCGAGGAAGACGACCTGCGCTTCGCCTTTCTTGGCGACGGCGACGAAGGACTCGTGCGACTTGAGGAAACCAGCCTGGGGCTTGCCGTCGGGCCCGAGCTTGGGCGCGGCGACGTCGGCGGGCTGGGCCGGCAGCTTCACCGCCGGAGCGGCGGCCTTCTTGGCGGGAGCTTTCTTGGCCTCCTGGGCGACGACGGAAGCGGCGCCGAGCAAGGAGAGCCCGAGGAGGAGGGACAGGGTGCGTTTCATGGGGTGCGGGGGTGGCCGATGTTCTCATCCCGGCCGGCGAGGGTGTCAACGCCGCCCACCGATGCTTGCGGTGGAACGAGCCCGTGCGGTAGCGTCCGGCATGACCACCCCGCTGCGTTTCGTGACCAAGGCCGAGGCCATCAAGGAAGAATACAAAGGCCGCACCAATTACTGGCTGACGCGCCCCGAGCTCACCGGCGCGAAGGACCTGCAGGTCTGCGAGGCGACCCTGCCCGCGGGCGAGGGCCACGCCTTCCACACGCACCCCGAACTCGAAGAGATGATCTACGTCCTCGCGGGCGAGGTCGAACAGTGGGTCGAGAAGGAGAAGCGCCTCCTGAGGCCCGGCGACGCCGCGCACATCCCCGCCGGCGTCGTGCATGCGACGTTCAACGTCTCGCAGGCGGACGCCACGATCCTCGCGATCCTTTCGCCCGGCGCGAGCAAGGGCCCCTTCATGGTCGACGTCAGCGGCGAAGCGCCCTGGAAGGAGCTGCGCGCCGGCGCATGAGTTTCTTCTCCCGCCATCGCGGCCTGCTCGTCGCCTCGACGCTCCTGCTGGCCGGCGCGATCATCCCGTGGATGATCTGGGGCGACGCGTTGGACGCGACGTTCACGGTCGAAGGCTCGCGCAGGTGGATCGCCGGCTTCGGCGCGGCCGGCGGGCTCGCCGGCGCAGGCCTGCTCGTCGCCGACCTGCTTCTGCCGATCCCGAGCACGCTCGTGATGTCGGCGCTCGGCCTCGCTTACGGAACGCTCATCGGCGGACTCTACGCCGCGGGCGGCACGGTCACGGCGGGACTGCTGGCCTACGGACTCAGCCGCTGGCTCGGCCGACCGCTCGCCCTGCGCCTGGCCGGCGCCGAGGCGCTGGAGTCCGGCGAGAAGCTCTTCGCCGACGGCGGCGCCTGGTTGGTGGCCGGTTCGCGCTGCCTGCCGATCCTGCCCGAGGCGATCGCGTGCCTCGCAGGACTGAACCGGATGCCTTTCCGCACTTACTTCTTCGCGCTGCTCTGCGGCGGCGTGCCGACCAGCTTCCTCTTCGCGTCGATCGGCGCGCTCGGCCAGACCGAGCCGGCCTGGGCGCTGGCGCTCAGCGTGATCGTGCCGGTGCTGCTCTGGCTGCTCGCCCGTCGCTGGCTGCGCCGCTGATCAGCGCAGCTCCTTGATCCGCACGTTGCGATACCAGACGCGCTTGGCCTCGTCCTGGAAGCCGACATGGCCTTCGACGGGACGATCCTTCATCGGCGAAGCAGCCAGGTCGAGCACGATGGTGCGCTCGCCGTTGAAATCGACGGTGAGGCGGCGGTCCTTGAGCGTGAGGGTATAGCGGTTCCATTCGCCGGCCGGCTTCACCATGTTCTTGGACGCGGCCATGGCGCGGATGATGCCGCCGCAGTCATGGTGGCCGGGCTTGGCGAGGCCGTGCGTGTCGAGGATCTGGAGCTCGATGCCTTTGGCCACGGGGTCGAGCGGGTCGGCGACGCAGAAGAAGACGCCGGAGTTGCCGGTGGGCTCGAACTTGAATTCAAGATCGAGGACGAAGTCGCGATACTTGCGCTCGGTGAAGATATAGGCGTCGAAGCGCTTCCAGCCGGTCTCGCCCGGCCGCGGCTTCAGGGTGACCGTGCCATCGACGTCGTAGACCCAGTTGCCCTTGGTCTTCCAGCCGGCGAGGTCCTTGCCGTTGAACAGAGGGACGAAACCCGGGGCGTCCGCGGCGGGGTGCGGCACGGGCGCGGCGGCTTCGCTCACCGGGTAAGGTTCGGACGCCGCGAAGAGGGAGGCGGCGAAAAGCAGGGCCAGGCAAGACTTCATGGGGGTGCCTGCTATCTTGCGGCACGCGTCGCGGCAG
>JBEDDU010000027.1:0-2546 GCA_041176065.1 Verrucomicrobiota bacterium
ACGAAGCTCCGCGTCGTCCGTTGGTCATCCGCAATCGGCGGGCCCGGAGGGCCCGCCCTACCCAGGCATGGAAATTTACCTCGTCTTGATGACTTGGTAATACGCCACGGGGCCGAGCAGCTCGCGGCCGTCGACGGACCGCGCGCCCTTGAGGTTGATCTCGTGGACGAAACCCTCGCGGATCTCCGGCAACGGCAGCGTCAGGGCTTGGCCGTCGGCGCTCAGCGACCACGCGGCGGACAGTTTCTCTTCGTCGACCTTGGGCGACCCGTAGGCGACGTGGTATTTGTAGCGGAAACGGCGGAGGGCCGGGACGAGCGTGGCCTGGTCGACCGGACGCGTGAAGCGGACCTCGAAGCCCTTCGCCTTCAGCCGGACGGTCTCGATGAGCGGAGGCAACGACTTCGGCGCCTCGATGCGGACGAGGCCGTTATGACCGGCCCAGGACAGGTGGGTCTTGCCGACCCAGAGGGCGCCGTCCGGGGCGAAGGCCAGGCGGTGGTTGCCGTTGCGCAGCGCCTTCGTGTCCAGGAACGGGATCATCGCGCCCTGGTGGACGCCGCCGACGTCTTCGCCGACGAAGCGCACCAGGCGCGCGGCGTTCATCTCGCCGAAGACGACCTGGCCGGCGAGCGTTCCCCAGGCGGCGGGAAAGACGGCCGGCTGCGTCGGGGAGTTGGAGAGCTCGCCGTGGACGAAGATACCCGCGGGCTGGCTGCGCATCGCCTCGAGTTCCGCGACGGGGAGGTCGAGCGGGTCGCCGCGGTCCCAGCCGGGCCGCCAGACGAGGGAGGCCGGGTGGCCGTTGAACGAACCGCGCGTGACCACGTGGAGCGGGCTGCTTCCGCGCCAGTCGCCTTGGTTGTCGTTCACCAGCAGACGGCCCTGCGCGTCGAAACCGAGCCCGTCCGGGGAGCGGAAGCCCGTGGCGAAGAGCTCCGCGGGACCTCGGCCGCCGTCGGGCAGGCGCATCACGCAGCCACGGTAAGGGACGCGGGAGTACATCCGGCCGGCTAGCTTCGAGGCGAAGCCCTTGCCGGAGACCATCTGCTCGCGGCTGGCCCGGCCGATCGGCGACCAGGCGCCGCGGATCTCGGGGAAGATGCCGTCGCCCGACGAGGCGAGGTTGAGGGCGACGTAGAGCGCGCCGTCGGGACCGCGCGCGGGGCCGAAGGCGAACTCATGATAGTTGCCCGTCATCCCGAAGCCGTCCCAGACCGTGCGGTAGCGGTCGGCCCGGCCGTCGCCGTCGACGTCCTCGAGGCGGGTGAGTTCCGGGCGCTGCATGACGAGCAGCGCGCCGTCGCCGTCCGGCAGGAGGCCGAGCGGTTCGTGCAGGCCTTCGGCGAACTGCTTCCAGTCGCCGGCGGGCGAACGCAGGAAGACCTCGCCGCGATGGAAGGCGACCGCCAGGCGGCCATCGGGCAGGAAGGCCATTCCGCCGACCTGGTCGTCGACGCCCGCGGGGCTTGCGACCGCGGCCAGCGGGAAGGCGTCGGTCCAGGCGTCGGCGGCCGGCGCGGCCGGCGTGGCGGCGAAGAGCGTCAGGGCGAAGAGGATCATGGCAGCCGCACGGTGAGGGTGAAAGCCTTGGCCTCGGCCGGCGTCAGGCGCAGGACGTCACCGACGCGGAGCCCCGCGGAGGCGGTGGTGGCGGGGTCGAGGCGAAGCTCGACCGGGCCGGTGGTCTCGACGGCGAAGCGGCGGACGAGCCGGTTGCCGTCGGCCGTGACCGTCTCGCGGAACGTCGCGCCGTCGCGGACATATTCGAAGGTCGGCAGGCCGGCGGCGTCCACGGCGTAGCCCAGGAACTTCACCGGTGGCGGGGATGCCTCGGGGCCGGTCCGCCAGATCACCTTGCCGGCGAGGACCACGCGGGCCTTGCCGTTGCCCTTGTAATAAGCCCAGTCGTCGAGGAAGCCGCCGCGCCAGACCGAGCGCACGCGGCATTCGCCTGCGTCGAAGGCATACGCAAGGTCTCCGGGGAGGGCGACGGCGATGGCCGCCGGGCCGGCGTCGGGCAGGAAAATGCGCCGCACTTCGGGCCGGCGGGCCGGGCGCAGGAACGGGTCGGCCGGGTTGGGCTTCTGTTCCTTCAGCCCCTTCGAGGCCTGCGCCATGTGGTCGCGGATCGCGAGGAGGGCGGCGTCGCCGAGGTGGGCCATGGACGGCATCTCGATGACGCCGGTCCGCTTGCGCTGGGGCTGCTTCGCCCAGGCGAGGAAGTCCTTCGGCCGGCGCGCGTAGAGCTTCGTGATCTCGATCAGCGAAGGCCCGACGATCATCTGGTCGGGCAGGTGGCAGGCCTTGCAGTTCTGTTCGTAGAGCAGCTTGCCGTCCTCGGCCGCGGAGGCCAGTCCGGCGACGAGCAGGAGGAGGGGGGTGACGAGACGACGGGGCATCGGAGCGGCTTGCCACCGAAGTAATTCAAACCCGCGGGACTGCCAACCGAAAGGTGGGATCTTCTCCTCAGACAAAAGGACCGCACGAAGTGCGGTCCTTGCAACCATTACCTAGCCCCAGCCCTGGCCCTAGCCCTTCTCAGA
>JBEDDU010000028.1:0-3049 GCA_041176065.1 Verrucomicrobiota bacterium
CCTCACGACCAGGCCTACGTTCATACTCCGGCCTGGCGATGAAGGCCTTCTCGGCTTCGGTCAGCGGCCAGCCCGTCGGCTGAGGGTCGGCCGGTTTGTGGGCGTATTCGACGGCCAGGAGCGGGATAGCCAGAAGCAAGGACAAGCCGTAGCGCATGGCCTGTGTCCTTACTTCGGCTGGTAGCCTTTCCAGAGCCACTCCAAGGCGGAGGGAAGGATCTGGGGGCGGGCGTTGCCGATGCCGTGGCCGGAGTTCTGGCAGAAGTAATACTGGTAGGCGTAGCCCTTGGCCTTCAGGACATGGGCCATGCGGTGGTTGGCTTCGACCCAGTCATGCATGCCGTCGCGCATGACGTTGGGGTTGAAGTTGTCGCGGTCGCCGACGGCCATGTAGAGGCGGATCGGCTTGCGCTCGCTCTGTGGGATGAGGGTTTCGTGGAAATCCCAGGCGCCGCCCGGGGTCTTCGGGTCGAAGGGCCACTGCTGGTTCACGAAGGTGCCGGAGAGGGTGAGCACGCGGCGGAACCACTCGGGGTGATACCACGCCATGATGAGGGCGGCCGAGCCGCCGGAGCTCGTGCCCATCGTGGCGCGACCGTCGGGGTCGGACGTGAACTTCACGCCGTAGTTCTTCTCCACGAGCGGGAGCACCTCGTGCTGGATGTATTCGGCGTAAAGGCCGGACATGGTGTCGTATTCCTTGCCGCGCTCGTGGCCCTGGGCGTCGCCGCCGCCGTTGGCGATCTGGACCATGATGAGGGCGGGGATGCGCTTCTGCGCGATGAGGTTGTCGAGGATGCGCGCGGTGTTCTGGTCGGGCTTGCCGAGTCCGGGGCCGTCATGCGTGACGAGCAGAGGGGCGGCGGTGCCGGGGACGTATTGCGCCGGGATGTAGACGGTGATGGTGCGCTTGTAGTCGATCGTGTGCGTCTTCACGATGAGCGTCTTGGGGTTGTTCGGATCGGGCACGCCGAACTCCTCGCGGGCGATGCCGGGGTTGAAGCGTTGCGTGGTCTTCGAATCGATCTGGAACTGCTGGATCTTGCCCTGCGGCACGCCGGCGACGACCTTGGTCTCCGGTGCGGCGACATAATCCGGCCCGATCAGATAGTTGCCGTCCTCGAGCGTCGTCTTGCCGTCGAGCCGGACGAACTTCGGCGCACCGGGCGCGTCGAAGGCGCGCGTCGGAGGCGTGGGACGTTCCTGTTTCTTGGGAGCTTGCTTCGCTTTCGGAGTATCCGCGGCGGTCAAGGCCGCAAACGGAGCGAGCAGGAGCAGGGCGACGAGGGGGCGCATGATTCTGAAATAGGGGTAGGGGTAGGGGTGGTTTTCACTTCTGATCAATTGGCCAACAGATCAACTTTTGAGCTAGGCTTACTTCGCCTTCTTCTTGGCGTTGTTCTTGCCGGCCTTGCCTTTCGGTTGTTCGGCGAGGGTCAGCTTCGCGAGGGCGACGTATTCGTCGGTCTGCTTCTGCCAGAGATCGGCCAGCTCCTTGGTTTTCTCGGGCATCTTGGCGGACAGGTCGTTCTGCTCGGCGCGGTCCGTCCTCAGGTCGTAGAGAGCCCAGGCGTCGCCCTTGGCGGCGACGAGCTTGTAGTCGCCGACGCGGATGGCCTTGTTCTCCTCGTGCAGCCACCAGAGGCTCGGACGCTCGATCGTGACGTCCTTGGCGAACGCGGGCACGAGGCTCTTGCCCGGGGCGGCCGGCATCGGCTGGCCTTTCCAGTCGGCGGGCCTCTGCGTGCCGGCGAGTTCGAGGATCGTCGGTACGATGTCGACCACGTGACCCGGCGTCGTGCGAAGTTCGCCTTGGGCGGCGATGCCGGCGGGCCAGTGCGCGATGAGGGGCGTGCTGATGCCGCCCTCGTGCACCCAGGTCTTATGGCGACGGTGCGGGGTGTTGGCGGCGCCCGAGAAGCCAGGCCCGAGGCTGAGGTAGGTCGCGGCGCTGCCCATGGCGGCTTGCGGGTCGTGGCCACCGTCGCGCACCATGATCTCGGCGCTGGCGCCGTTGTCAGAGGCGAAGAGGATAAGGGTGTTCTCGTAGGCGCCCATGGTCTTGAGCTGGGCGATGATGCGACCGATCTCCTGATCCATGCGGTCGACCATCGCGGCGTGGATGGCCATCTTCGTGGCCTGGAAGCGGCGCTGCTCGGCGGTGAGCGAGTCCCACGGCAGCGGACGGTTCACTTCGTTCGGGCCGAGCTTGGCCATCGCTTCGGGGAAGGCGTAGGGCGGACCGACCTCCGGTTCGACGGCAGAGAGCGTCGTATTCGTCAGGCCGAGTTCCCGCTGGCGGGCATGGCGCGCGACGCGCAGGGCTTCCCAGCCGGCGAGGTATTTGTCACGATATTTGGCGATGTCTTCGGGCAGGGCGTGGAGCGGGAAGTGCGGGGCGATGAACGGGACGTAATGGAAGAAGGACTTGTCCTTGTGGTTGGCCGCGTGGTCCTTGAGGCAGTCGATGGCGTGGTCGGCCGTGGCGATGGTCGCGTAATAGCCTTTCTCGTCGGCCGCAGGCTTCACCGGGACGTCGTCGAGGGAATTGCCCTTCGCGCTGAAGTAGTTGCCTTGATTGCGCATGTCCAGGGAACGGTCGAAACCGGCGGCGAGGACGGGGCCGTCGATGTGCCATTTGCCGCTATGGTAGCTACGATAGCCGGCGGGCTTCAGGTAATCGGGAAGCAGGCGGGCCCAGGATTGGCGCACGCCTTGGCCGCCGCCGCCGATGCCGGGGAGTCCGTCGCGGTGGACCTGCTGCGCATAGTAGCCGGAGAGCAAGGCGGCTCGCGAGGGCCAGCAACGCGCGGTGTTGTAGAACTGCGTGAAGCGTACGCCGTTCTTCGCCAGGCCATCAAGGTTCGGGGTGGCGATCTCACCGCCGTAGCAACCGATGTCCGAATAGCCGAGGTCGTCGGCGAAGATCAGGACGACGTTGGGTCGCTGCGGGGCGGCGAAGGCCGTCAGGGTGGCGAACAGCAGGGCGATCAGGAGGCGCATGGGGGTGGGGATGAAATTACGGCCTAAGCCGCGGGGAGGGCAAAGA